>NZ_JAVJUO010000084.1:0-102110 GCF_040220555.1 Coleofasciculus sp. C1-SOL-03 | reverse complement strand
ACCCCACCCATACCCCAACTACCAAACCCGCCCTCCTCATATATATCTAAAAACAAAAACCCGCCCTACTCACCGATAACGGAAAAACAAAACCCGCCCTCTTCACCAATAACGAAACAACAAAACCCGCCCTCCCCACCGATAACGGAAAAACAAAACCTGTCCTTATTTCTAAGAACAATAAACCCTGAACAATCACCACTTATTGCGCTGTAGCCAATCCTTTATTTAATCGCCGCATATACTTATCTAAATCCCCAGCCACTTGACCCGATAGAAAATAAGCGCCGAGTAAATTTGGAAACGACATAGCGATTAACATACCATCGCTAAAATTAATCACCACACCCGAACTTAAAACCGCCCCCGTAAAAACCGCCAGGATAAACAACACCTTATAGAGTATTAAATTATTCTGCCCAAACAAATAATCCCAACAGCGTTCGCCGTAATAACTCCAGGAAATCATCGTCGAGAAGGCAAAAAAGAAAATCGCGATCGCAAGCATCAGGGGAAACCAGGAAATCGCTGTACCAAAGGCGGCTGAGGTGACTTCCGCGCCACTGAGTTGATTAAATTCGGGATTGCGATAGACGCCTGTAATCACAATCACCAATGCCGTCATATTACAGATCACCACCGTATCAATAAACGGTTCTAAGAGTGCCACAATCCCCTCCCGCACAGGTTCTTGGCTTCTAGCCGCAGAATGTGCGATCGCGGCTGAACCCACCCCGGCTTCATTAGAAAACGCCGAACGCCTTAATCCTTGAATCATCACGCCAAACACTCCCCCTTGCACCGCCTCTGGAGATAATGCGCCGTTAAGAATTGTCAGCATCGCGCCGGGAATATCCATAAAATTCGTCATCAGAATCCACAGCGCCGCCACAAAGTAAATCACGCACATCGCCGGGACAATCGCACCCGCCACTTGACCAATCCGTTTAATTCCGCCAATAATCACCATTCCCACGAAACAAACCAGAATCAAGCCATACAGCCAACTGCGTCCCACAAACCAGGGTACAACGGTGGTTATCGCCGCATAAGATTGGTTCGCCTGAAACATACTTGCGCCGCCAAATGCGCCACCAATACCCAGAATCGAGAAAATAACCGCTAACACCTTTCCCAAATTCTGATGTCCCATTTCCGCCAAACCCGCCGACAAATAGTACATTGGACCCCCAGCCACCGTACCATCGGGTTTAATCACGCGATATTTCTGACCCAGGGTACATTCAACAAACTTACTCGTCATCCCAAACAGTCCCCCCAGCGTCATCCACACCACCGCACCCGGACCCCCTAAACTAATTGCGATCGCGACTCCCGCAATATTACCCAATCCCACCGTAGCCGAAAGCGCCGTTGCCAGGGCTTGAAAATGAGACACCTCCCCAGCTTCGGTAGGATCATCATACTTTCCCCGTAACACCTCAATGGCGTGCCAAAAGCCCCGGATGTTAATAAATTTCATCCGCAGGGTAAAGAAAACTGCACCGCTAATCAGCCAAAGGACACTGATTGAAAAAATGCCTAGGGTTAAAAACTGCACTGTGGTCTGCTCACTCAGGATACAATAGTATGTCTTTATAAGTGTTACAGTGCATCCGGTGCTTCTTCAACTGGGTTGCGGTCTATGGTTGATTATCGCGGGAATCGGGTGCGGGAATATTCCAGAGGTGTCATGGTACATCTGTAAAGGCGGGTTTTACTCTTATCGTTTCTTCGCCTAACCCCGATGTGACTAAACCCGCCCCTACATCATGGCGACTATTCAACTTCCCATTCAAAGCGGGTTAAGCTAGATTCAGTCCTCAATTTGCCCAGGTGTTAGGATTCCGGGAGTCGCTGTATGTCCAGATTGCTGATCACGCAATATCAGGCAGAAGTTGAAAAAATTATTCGCTACGGGGGTTCTCGTAAGGAAACCAGCATTCGCAATGCCTTTGAGCGTCTGCTGAATGACTACACCCAGAGATCCTACCATCCGCGAAAAATTCAATACCTACAAGTTTGCCGATTACAAAGAACAGGTGATTGATTGGCTCCAACGAGTCTGCACTGTCAGCGTTAGAACAATGGAAATTATCCAACAAATGCCAGAAGATTGCATCTGAAACACTCAGCGAATACTGCAATGAAGCAATTATTCCCACTCTAAATCATTCCCCTAACAGTCATCGGCATCCTGATCTTTCTGTAATTCGCGATCGCTCTGACTAAATTCTGTGCTATTCATTCCATCGGGGATTGGATACCGATAGAACATTGATTAAATAATACACCTCCCAGTTAACATCGGTGGGTTAGGTTGGATTGTTCATTAAATGGTTATCGCTTCCGTTTAAATCCCGCCTAACCCACCCTACTAGCGTGGCACACCTTAATTGGTGGATTAGCATTGTAGGGGCGCATGGCGTGCGCCCGGTTTAAACGTCAAATCTATTCCACAATTTTAGCTGTGTCAGTCCACTACGTTACTTGTGTTCTGGTAAACTGTTCGGCATTTAAACCTTAATGTTAACAAGGGTGAAATCCTTGTAATGCGAGCATCTTGCTCACTACTAATACTCAATTTAAATGCATGAGAGCTTATGGTAATCTCTACGCGATCGCATCCCATCCTCCACAGGCTTCCTAACCTTTCCCCAAAGAGCGCTACACTAGAAAACGCTGCCTCCCATTCCCGACTATGCCATCTTCCCACCACCCTCTGACCTACCCTACCACCCGCCAAGCTGATCAAGTAGATGACTATCATGGCACGAACGTCGCTGATCCCTATCGCTGGTTAGAAGATCCCGACTCTGAAGAAACCAAAGCCTGGGTAGACGCGCAAAATAAAGTCACCTTCGGCTATCTGGAAGACATTCCCCAACGAGAATCCCTAAAGCAACGCATCACCCAACTCTGGAATTACGAAAAATATGGCATTCCCGATAAAGAAGGGAACCGCTACTTCTATTTCAAAAATGATGGACTCCAGAACCAAAGCGTTCTCTACACCTTAACCTCTCTCGATGGGGAACCCAGACTCCTGATTGACCCCAACACCCTCTCCGAAGACGGGACTATCGCCCTATCGGGTGCAGCTATTAGTGACGATGGGAACCGTATGGCGTATGGTTTGTCTACCTCCGGTTCCGACTGGCAAGAATGGAAAGTACGGGATGTGGAAACGGGAGACGATTTATCCGATCATCTTAAATGGGTAAAGTTTTCCGGTGCATCCTGGACAACGGATAATCAAGGGTTTTTCTATAGCCGCTATGACGAACCCAATGATGCCACAAAATTAGAAGATATCAATTATTATCACAAACTCTATTATCACAAACTCGGCACAGCCCAATCCGATGATCTGTTAATTTATCATCGCCCTGACCAGAAGGAATGGATGTTTAATGGGGCGGTGACGGAAGATGGGCATTATCTGATTATTTATGTCAGTCAAGGAACTGATCCCAAGAATCTGGTTTTCTACAAAGACTTACAAACTCCCGATTCTCCCATCGTCGAATTGATTTCCGAGTTTGAAGCGAATTTCAGTCTGATTGACAATGACGGGTCAATCTTCTGGTTCCAAACTGACTTAGACGCCCCACGAAGTCGAGTAATTGCCATTGATATTCATAACCCAGGGCGGGAGAACTGGCAAGAACTGATTCCCGAAGCTGAAGAAACATTAGAAGATGTCGGGGTTCTGAATAACCAGTTTGTCGCCGATTACCTCAAAGATGCCCGTTCTTCAATTAAAATTTTTGATCTCAATGGTGCCTTTATCCGGGAGGTGGAATTACCGGGAATTGGGTCAGCCGGAGGATTCAGTGGGAAGCGTTATGATACGGAAACGTTCTATGTATTTACCAGTTTCACCACCCCAGCCACAATTTACCGCTACGATATGGTAACCGGGGACAGTTCCCTATTTCGCCAACCGACGGTAGACTTTGACCCGAGTCAATACGAAACGCGGCAAGTATTTTACCCAAGTAAAGATGGGACACAAGTGCCGATGTTTATTACCCATAAAAAGGGATTGGCGTTAGATGGCAATAATCCCACCTATCTCTATGGTTACGGTGGTTTTAATGTCTCCCTAACTCCCAGCTTTTCAATTAGTAATCTGGTGTGGATGGAGATGGGAGGTGTCTATGCGATTCCGAATCTCCGAGGCGGTGGTGAGTATGGCGAAGATTGGCATCAAGCGGGAACAAAGCTGAATAAGCAAAATGTGTTTGATGATTTTATTGCCGCAGCGGAATGGTTAATTGAACATCAATATACTCGTCCGCAAAAACTGGCAATTGGTGGTGGAAGTAATGGGGGTTTATTAGTCGGGGCTTGCATGACCCAGCGTCCCGATTTATTCCGTGCTGCCCTTCCTTCAGTTGGGGTTCTGGATATGCTGCGCTTCCATAAGTTTACGATTGGTTGGGCATGGTGTTCTGATTTTGGTTCACCGGAAAATCCAGAGGAGTTTAAGGCACTTTATGCCTATTCTCCGTTACATAATCTTAAGCCAGGGACGGCTTATCCAGCAACATTAATTACGACAGCGGATCATGATGACCGCGTGGTTCCAGCCCATAGTTTCAAGTTTGCAGCAGCGTTACAAGCCGCACATTCTGGAGATAATCCGGTCTTAATTCGTATTGAAACGAAGGCAGGTCATGGTGCGGGAAAACCGACCGCTAAGATTATTGAAGAGATTGCCGATAAGTGGGCATTTTTGCAGCGAGTCATGGATTTTGAGTCTCGAATGACGTAACTTGCTTCTCCAGGAAAGCGAGTATGACCAATGATAAAGGACAAAGGACGAATGACTAACAATAAGCACTGATATCCTCCCCACATTGGTCAGCCAAGTAGCACAGGGCGCGAAAGCGGAGGCTAACGAATTCGTCATAGAAAGGATTGAGTTTGCACAAGGGAGGAATGTGAGCAACCCGACGCCCAAAGAGGCAGATATCGCGTTCAAAGGGGCATTGGGCGGGAATCATTTTGCAGAAGAATCTAGCTTTGGCGGGGTTGTGAATTTCGATGGTCTCTAACCATTGCTTGATGGTTTGCAGAGGCTTGATCGGTTGTTGGGGTGAGGTGGGAGGGGTGATGGGGTTTGTCTTGGCTTCAACAGGGGTGGTGTTGATCAGTCCGTTTTGGTAGGTGGTATACATGGTTGGATTTGCTCCGTGTGGTTTGTTTGTTTGTCTCTATTCATAATTTAACCCAATTCAGCAGAAGTTCAAATATAAAAAACTATTATCATTGATTAGCTCTACTTAGGGGCTGCTGAATAAGTGTTGTGGGGGGGTAGGGAGCAGGGGAAGCAGGCTGAGGGGGTGACAAGATGCCAAAGGGATTATAGCAAGGTCTAGGTTGAGGCGATTCCGGCGCTGAGGGTTCAGCCGACTCCACCACGATAATGTCCGCCTCCGGAAGCCGAGGCTGATGATCAACCGCTAATCCATCGGGTGCGATCGCGGGTAATATCAATTCCGTTTAAATGCTCATCCTTGCAGTACGACAGTACAAGGGTTTGAGGCTATTTTTATAATGACTACCTAAACGGAAGTGATATAACTCCCGGTTGATCATGGACAATCGCATCCATCACCCCGGCTAACCGATTAACAAGCGTTGATTTGCCCACATTCGGGCGTCCGATTACAGCAACTACTGGCAAACCCATCGTCTCTATCCCCCTTACAGATATGAAGCGTTACGCTCCAGTCTTCTATTGTAAGGCTTGCTGCATGAGTATGGAAGGTAGACTAGATAGGGGTTTCAAGCCATTTTCTGACCCAACAAGTGCTTTCGTTTTTACACTACCACCCTCTTGCATCCTGGAATTGCAAGCCGACCTAAGCACCAAATTTTCCCTTGACAGAGGGTTGAAACCATTGCAAGAAAGCCTATTCCCTATTGCCTCTCCCCACCACAAGACTCCCTACAGCAGACCCTATTGTAGCGAGGTTAGAGGGAGTGGCTGATTCCTTTATCGGCTGGAATCTTCGGAAATGGCAATCATAGATAGCGTTTGACGAACTGAGGGAGAAGGAGGCGGTTGTACAATCTAGAAGACTAACCATCCAATCCACTATGCCCAAACCCGTTATTCCCCGCATCGAGCAACTGAGAGTCAAAAACTATCGTGCTTTACGCGATCTTGAACTGAAAAATATTACACCACTAACAGTCTTCTTGGGTCCAAATGGCAGTGGTAAATCCACCATTTTTGATATATTCGCATTTCTGTCCGAATGCTTTCAATTGGGTCTACGTCGGGCTTGGGATCGACGGGGACGGTTTCGAGAATTGCGAACTCGGGGGGCGGAAGGTCCAATATCCTTTGAGTTGAAATATCGGGAACAGCCAAAAGCTCCAATCATCACCTACTACCTAGCAATCGACGAAGGCAATCGTGGTCCCTACGTTGCACAAGAATCTCTACAATGGCGGCGAGGACAAAAAGGTGCGCCATTTCAGTTTTTGAACTTTAAGGAGGGGATAGGTGAAGTCATTAGCGGTGAAATGCCCGAAAAAGAAGACGAACGTATTTCTCAACAGCTAGACTCTCCTGATATTCTCGCCGTGAATACCCTGGGACAATTCGCCAGTAATCCTCGGGTAAGCGCTCTGCGTCGATTTATCAGTGGTTGGTATTTGTCTTATCTCACGGCTGATCATACCCGTAGTACCCCCGAAGCAGGTCCTCAAGAAAGGCTCTCCGAAATCGGTGATAACTTACCCAATGTCATTCAATATCTCAAAGAACAGTATCCTGATCGACTCGATCAAATTCTAACCACCTTGACTCGTCGGATTCCCCGCTTAGAAAGCATTGATGCCGAGATGATGCAGGATGGGCGACTGCTATTACAAGTCAAAGATGCCCCATTTCAAAGACCCATTTTGGCTAAATTTGCCTCAGATGGCACCCTGAAAATGTTTGCCTATTTGACTGTTCTCTATGATCCTGATCCACCTAAACTCATCGGCATTGAAGAGCCAGAAAACCATCTTCACCCTCGTTTGCTACCTGAGCTAGCCGAAGAGTGCCGAACTGCATCTGGACAAAGCCAGTTAATGGTGACGACTCACTCACCTTACTTTGTCGATGCTCTGCGCCCAGAAGAACTTTGGGTACTCTATCGTGATGAAGAGGGCTTCACTCAGGCGAAGCGTGCTGCCGATATGCGGGGTATTCCTGAATTTATGGCTGAAGGTGCAACCCTGGGTAATCTCTGGATGGAGGGGTACTTTGAATTTGGTGATCCCCTTAAAAACCAGGGTGCGCCTAAAACTAAACGTTAGTAATCATGAGTAGTTCTGATCGACATGACGGTATTACACTTAGAAGTTTTAGTGGAAGAATATTCAGCAAAAGTTGCCCTTGACAACCTATTGCCGAAAATTCTTCCCTCTGATGTTGAGTTTGAACTTCATTCGTTCCAAGGAAAATCGGATTTGTTGAAGAAACTTCCTCAACGACTCAAAGGTTATCGCTCCTGGCTGCCAGATGATTGGCGGATTGTTGTTCTTTGTGATCGTGACAATGATGATTGCCAAGACCTAAAAAAAAGCCTTGAAGATTATGCCATTCTCAGTGGATTTACAACTAAATCCAGTACTTCAAGCCAACAATTCACCGTACTCAATCGCATTGCGATTGAAGAGCTTGAAGCCTGGTTTTTAGGAGACGCAACCGCTATCTGCCAAGCGTATCCCAAAATAGCAAAAAGTTTTGCTACTCAACAACGTTATCGTTACCCTGATGCAATTAAAGGAGGAACCTGGGAAGCTTTGGAAACCTTACTAAAAGGGAAGGGATACCATCAAGGCGGCTTGAACAAGGTTGAAGCAGCGCGAACAATTTCTGAGTATATGCAACCTCAGAATAATCAATCGCCGAGTTTCCAGTGCTTTAACGCTGGAATACAAGCTTTTTTCAGAGAATAGTTGCACTTAAGCTAAAAAAGGGAATAGGGAACAAGGAACAGGTCAAAGCAGTCCCTCGAACCATGTCCTCGAACGAAGTGAAAGAGAAGTAAACGGTCAATGGATTTAATATCATTTTGACGAATTACGAATAAACCCTTATAATCCAGGAATTTCTGACAATTTACCCTCGACTTCTTCCACCGAAAACCCCGTCATTGCTTGCCACTCTTCCACAGTAAAGTCATAACCTCGTTCTTTCGCCATTTGGATAAAAGCGTCTACGTTGGGGGCGGATCTGAGTTCCTCTTTTAAAGAGGGGTTCGCTTGAGCATCTCGAAACAGCTTTGCCACTTGCTCCTTTGCCATTCCTGGTAACTCCTAATTTGACCAAATAATGCTACACTAGCAGACTTCCGACTCTAGGAAAAGCAAATTTTGTTAAATTTCTCAACGCTTGGGGAAATAATTGATTATCTTAACACCGTAGCTATGGCAGGATAGCAGTACACCGCGAAACAAAGCTTGGCAGGAGTAGCCATTATGGTTAAGGGTAACCCAAAAGGATTTCTGGGACGCTTATTTCAACGATTTCGTAGCGTTGAAGGGAGTCGGATTTTCCATCGCTTCAAGACGATTCCAGGTCGCTTTCGAGCAATCCTACTGCGGTTTGTTCCAGCGCGTTTCCTTTGGTTGATGCCGTTTCTGCAAGAGGAACTCAAACAGCGTGCGCCGAGTTTAGATGAACTCAAAGATCGCATGGCGGGTAAAACGAAACCCGGTGAAGGAGTAGAAGCCGAAGCCGAAGGTGGCGTGGTGACAGAAGTCGTCGTTCCGCCAGGGGTAAAGTCCCTCTATCCAGAATATCGCTGTGTCCGGGGAAATCCCTTTTACTGTGAATGGGTGCAACAAACTCTGCTCGAACAACCCGGTGCCAACTATTGTACTCAATGTGGATTTCCGACGCTGCTACCGCCGGAAACCAAAATTCGCGGGACTCGGGGAACCTATCAAATTGAAGGCTTCCTGAAAAATCGGGGTCGAGGTCGGCTTTATCAAGGACTGCAACTCCCGACTCGTCAACCTGTCGTTATTCGGGAATACCTCCTACCCGATCGCTATTTTAATGTCCCAGAAACTCAGTTACGCAAAGACGCCTTTGTCAATCTCGCGGGTGTCACCTTGGCGGATGGACGGGTGCAAGACTTTCGCCTCGTCTCTCCCTGGGACGCGATCGCAGATCCCCGATTTGAACGTTGCTATTTAGTCAGCCAGGGGATCTTAGATACCTATCCTACCTTAGCCAGTTACGTAGCCCAAACCGGTCCAATGACCAGTTATCAGGTGCGACAAATCTTGGAACAAGTCCTACAAAGTTTGGAATTTCTCCATGGACAAAAGTTTCGTCTCCCTTCAGGTTTAGTCCAACAAGGACTCACCGATGGCAATATCAGTTTAGATAGCTTACTGATTGTTCCCAGTTTCCAAGGCTTTTTTATCTATCTATGTGATCTCCTCTTGTGGGAAGGACGATTTGATCCGCCTTTAGTCGAACGTCCTTTGATATCCCCGAAAAAGGATTTACAAGACTTGGGTTATGTGGCATTTTATCTCTTAAATGGCGGCACTCATGATCCGGAGACGCTGCAACCCTTCAATCCCCGAATTAAACAGCATTGGCAGCCCATTCAACCTGCGTTTAAGGACTATATTTTATCCCTAATTGGCATTGGCACATCATCCTTTGAAACCGCAGAAATTGCCCGTCGCGCTTTATTACAGTTGCCCCCCGAACCGCAAATTATTCCCCCCTTCTCCCAACCCGAAGCCGAAGCCGAGGTCAAGAAAAAGAAACGGCGATGGTGGCGTCCTCGGTTATTCTGGCTCCTTTTGCTACTCCTACTGTTAGGATTATTAATCTGGTGGTTATTGGGTAGAAATCAACCCCAAACTGCCATGGACACTGAACCATTCCCCTGTTGTATTGAACAGGTGTCCGGGATTCCCACAGGAACGTTTACCTATACGGCAGAAGCATACGGAGCGTGGGATTATATTCTAGAGCAACCCAATTTAATTGCCAAAGATACCACCTTGGCAGGTGAATTATACCAGCGTCAACCCAAATTAGAGTTAAACTATCAACCTGTCCCTACTTGGACAGAGGCGATCGCCCAGGTTCGGGAGGAAGACGCGGAGTTTGCGATCGCGACTCCCATTAACCGATTAGGATTTTCCTTAGATGCAGAAGCAGTGGCTCATGATGGCTTAGTTGTTTTTGTCGCCTTCAGTTATGCTCAACGGGAAAACAGTTTACCCGCCGCCTTAAATGGGCAAATTAGCTTTGAGCAATTACGCCTACTCTACACGGGAGAGATTACTAATTGGCAAGAGTTAGGGGGACCAGATCTCCCGGTTCAACTCTATGTTCCCCCCAGTGATCAGGCAATTGAACTGTTTAAGCAGCGGGTTTTGCAACAGGAGACGAATACAAGTAATATTGCCAAATTTGAAGCACTTGTGCAACAACGTAACCAACCGAGTCGCTCATTTGCCAACTTAGGTCGTCCGCCGATTATCCGCACCCAAACCTTTGAGACGCTGCGACAAGTGATTCGGGATTTTGAGCAGCGAAACATTGGCGCGATCGGCTTTGATTCCCTCAGTAAAGTGTTAGGACAATGTTCGGTCTATCCCTTAGCGATTGTTGACGGAGAAAAGGATGCGATTTCACCCTTAGTACAAGATAACCAGCAACCGATTACGCCAGACACTGACTTATGTAATGCTAAAGGCAGTTATGGAGCCAATGTTGAGGCATTTATTCGCCAAACCTATCCCTTAGCGTATCCCTTAGCGGTGATTTATCCCAGAGATAATAGTCGTCCACCCATCGGGACAAAGTTTGCTGAAATTCTCCAAACTGAACAGGCACAGTGTTTACTGTCTCAAACCGGATTAGTGCCACTGCGACCTTATCTGGATTCTACATTCTGTACCCAGGAACTCGGAAACTCGTCAACGCAGTAAATCAGCATCTCCAGGTTGAGGTAATCGGGGTTTAGCTGGGGGAGTAGGAGTGGGGGGTGGCGATGGCTGCTGACTAGGGGTTGTCATTGGGGAATCGGAACGATTGGGATTAAAAATGCTGACCAAAACCTCAATCAACTCCTCTCGCTGCTGGCGAGTCAGGTTTTCTATCACCGTGCGATCGCCTGCCATCGGATTTTCCCTTAATGTGTTACTACCGGGATATTGAGATTCATTGATATACTCATTCGCCCCCAGATAGTCAGCCAGGGTCAACTTCCAATCAAATCGATAATTCGGAGGACGTCGTTTCACGTACAGGTGATAACGAATCAGACGACTTGCCAATGTACTCTCTACATTGACTTCGCCCGTTTCACTCCTGACATATTGGTTCTCTTGGGGAAAATCGGGCAACTGTTCATACACTTGACGCCACCTATCCTGCGATCGAATTAATTGGGCGCTGGCGGGTTGGGAACCTATAATTGGCGCAACAGGGATATTCCCAATCCCTGCTTTGCCCCAGCACAAGCCGACACTCGTCACCAAGGCAAGAGTGAAAAGCACAAAGTAGCGCGTCGCCTTACTCTCCCGTCTTACTTTGATCATGGTGAATCGGGATAATGATTCTCGCGCCGCCTTTAATCCCCAATAATTTCGGGTTGGGTCAATTCATCAGACATTTCAATAATTGCCCGCAGTACTGGCTTCATCATCGGATCGTCCAGATTTTCAAAATCTTCGTAGCGACGGCGCTTTGCCCGATTTGCCACTTGCACCGTAATCCGATAGCGGTTAGAAGCGGCGGTGACTAGCTCCTCAGCCCGGTGCATGATTTGACTCGAATCAAACTGGTAACGCCGATGCAGCATAGATGTTTAGTTCCTAAAATCGCAAGTTATCAGTCTAGCATTTTTGACTCGGGCGAAGCCTAGTGCAGCATGGCGGAAATACTTCAGCTACTCGCTCTCATGGGGGAAAGACGTGCCATGGCACGTCTGGAAGCAGGAACAAGTCAAAGCTTAGTCCTCATGGTCTTCAAATGGATCACTCAATTCAGCCGAAGGCGGACCGAACGCTGTGTAGATGGAGAAGGCAGTGACCGCGATCAGAATCACAGCGACTGAAATGCTAAGAACTATTGCAGGTTCCATTTTAGGTATCAATAGATGAGTCTTCTTCCTCTATAATATTACAGAACATTACAAAACGTGATCGAAATTAATCATAGGTGACCCATGGCACAACGGACGTGGTTAGGAGATATTCTCAAACCCCTGAACTCTGAATATGGTAAAGTGGCTCCCGGTTGGGGAACAACGCCGTTAATGGCGGTGTTCATTCTCTTATTCTTCGTTTTCTTGCTAATTATCTTGCAGCTATACAACTCTTCGCTGTTGCTAGAGAACATCAATGTGGATTGGAGAAGCCTAGGTCAATAGGTCTCTAGGTGTTGATTGTTCATGGTTTATCGTTCATGGTTCATCGCCATCAACGGCTCTCTAGTCAGGCATGAACCATGACGCTTCTCTCCCTGTTGGTTTGTCAGTGGGGAGAGGGTTATCCGTACAGAATTAGACGTTAGATTTGATACACAATAGACAAAGGTTTTGGTAGCTCAGGAGGGTATGAAGTGAACGTTTTTGGTATTGGTTTACCGGAAATGGCGCTAATTTTGATTGTGGCGCTATTGGTATTTGGACCGAAAAAGTTGCCGGAGATTGGTCGGAGTCTGGGGAAAGCCATTCGCGGTTTTCAAGATGCCTCGAGAGAATTTGAAACAGAATTTAAGCGTGAGGCTCAACAGTTAGAGCAAGCGGCGAAAACACCAGCACCGTCTGAAACTCAGCCGCAAGCGACTGCTGAAGCTGATTCCACAGATAGCAATAATCACGCCGCTACTCCGTCTCAAGCCAGCTAAAAATTATTTTGTCAGCGAACGTGAAGACAACGGGTGAGTAGACACTAACTGCTTTCTAGAATGAAGTAATGCTTGATAACCTCAAAAGCTGACACCAAGCCTGACACCAAGCTTACGCCATGGTGTCAGTCGTTCAAGAGGGCAGTTTCCCATTTTGGTCGGTGTTGGGTGCTTCAAACTTGTAGCCAACTCCCCGAATCGTTTGGATTAATTTCGGTTCACTCGCATCGATTTCGATCTTTTTGCGAATTTGTCCAATATGAACGTCAACAACTCGTTGATCTCCGACATAGTCGTATTCCCACACTTCCTGAATTAATTCAGAACGGCGCAGGACTTGACCCGGATGAGATGCTAAGAAATGTAACAAGTCGAACTCTAACGCGGTCAAGGGGACAAGTTGGTCGTGAAGGGTCACCTCCCGACGGGTGGGATCAATCGTCAAGTTATTGTAAACGAGACGTTGCTGATCAGTCGGCGTAATTTCTCGCTTACGTCTTAAAATCGCCGCAACTCGGTTTTCGAGTTCCATTAAATCGAAGGGTTTGGTGAGATAATCGTCACCACCCTGTTTGAACCCTTGGTTTTTGTCATCGGGTTGATCGCGAGACGTGAGGAAGAGGACAAAAACATCATTGATGCTTTGCATTTCCCGGCAAAGGTTGTAGCCAATGGCGTCCGGCAAATTCACATCCAGAATCACTAAGTCTGGGTTGAACTGCTTAAATGCGGCTAGAGCCGTCTTACCATCCTGCGCCGACTCCATTTGATAGTTCTTTGTGCTCAAAAAGCGAATTATTAAATTACGGATTGCCGGATCGTCGTCCACGACAAGAATTTTGGCGGAGACCATGGTCATAAATTTCCACGGAGAACTAATTTCAGGGATTGATACAAGATGCACACCTATTCACCACTAGGATGTATTGAGCATTTTAGTCAATACTCTTCTAGCGTAGCTGGATCAGGAATCAGGGTATAGATTTTTGTGACATCAATAGCGTAGTAAGCCTTTACGTCAATTATCGCCAGAGAACTCAGGGATGCCAATAGCGTCTGGCATCTTTACCCAAGTGGGAAAATAGGGCTGCCGCCCAATAGCATAACCGCTTTTGGCAGATCTGGCATCACTTGGGGAAACTCAACGAATTTTTCGCCTCAAGAGGACTTGTGTGCAAGGAACAAGCTACACTAGCTTGCAAGGGAGTTAGCATGGCACTCGGTACGTCACTAGGCTGTTACCTGTTGGGTGCAGCAGGGTTGAGAACATCGATGTCTATCATAATAACCAGTGTAGAGTCTTACATATACCAGTGAAAAAAGGGATGTCTAGGAGGTTTTGAATGAGCGATCAAAATCCCTACGAAAAACTTGGGGTTACAGAAGACGCTTCCTTTGATGAAATTCAGGATGCTAAAGGACGCTTGCTGCAGCAGCATCGCGGCGAACCTAAGCTGATCGAGTCGGTAGAGGCGGCTTATGATGCGATTATTATGGATCGCCTGAGAATGCGCCAAGAAGGAAAAATCAAGGTTCCAGAACGCATTCGTTTTCCGGAACGAGAAAAAGTGCCACAAAGCCCTTTGGGGTTGAGTTCACCCTCAGCCAATTCCTCTCCGGCTTGGCTACAAGGGCTGTTAGATACGCCGACGAGGAGTGATCTAGTTGCACCTACGGTTGTGTTCTTGGCATTGATGGGTCTGACTCTGTTTTATCCGGAAGCGTCAATTCTGACCTTGGCTGTCGCCTTGGGATTTGGCGGTACGATTTATTTTCTCAATCGCAAAGAACAGCAATTTGGTCGAGCTGTATTGCTCACCCTAGTCGGTTTACTACTAGGTGTGGCATTAGGAACCGTTCTCGGAGGAGCATTGGAGTCACTGCTAGCCGATATGAGTTTGACCATTGAGAAATTTGCCTCTTTGGTCACTTTGGTATTGTTCTGGCTGATTAGCAGCTTCCTGCGATGAAAGGGGGGAAGAGGAGAAGACAAGGTAGAGATTCAGTAACTCCCTTGTCCTCAATTTCCCTATCTATTTTCTGGTTCTTGTTCCCTATTCCCTATTTTCTAGAAATTGCTGATCACCTCTTTTCCATCGGCAAACAACCGCGTTTGACCTGCTCCCGCTCGATCGCCTCAAACAGAGCGCGGAAATTCCCCTCACCAAACCCTTGTGCTCCCCATCGCCGTTCGATGAACTCGAAAAAGAAGGTGGGTTCGGCAAAAATAGGTTGGGTAAAGGTTTGCAGAAGTAACGCTTGCGGAGATTGAGCTTGCCAATCGACTAAAATTTGCTGCTGTGTGATTGCCTCCCATTCGGCTGCCGAGAAATTATAACTCGGATGGCGATCGCCCAGTTGACTGTAATAAGTGGGGGGAATGTTGATGAAGGACATACCCTGGCGACGCCGTTGGGCGATCGCATTCACAATGTTTCTCGTGGCTAGAGCAATATGCTGGATTCCCGGTCCTCGGTTCACATCCAGAAATTCCTGAATTTGAGAATTCGCTGATGTTGGTTCATTAATCGGCAATTGTGTCCCAGTTACCGGATGCACCATCACCTGAGAACATAAGCCAGAGTTCTCAGTGTGGATGGTAAACACCTGCTGCGGTTGGAAGTCCAACACCTGCTGATACCACTGAACCGCTTTGGGCAAATCTCCCGCCGCCACATTCAGGACAATGTGATCGATATGAGTAAATGCCTCAGTTGGGGACGTGTTGACGTTTGACGTTTGACGTTGGACTTGTGACTTGAGCCAGTCTACCTGTACCGGAAAGTCGGGGATCGGAAGAATACCACAACGTTCAACCAAAGTGTGAGTCATATCGCCCCATGCAGCGACTTTAGCCCACTTTAGGCATCCATACTCATAATTGTGGGTTTGAAGGGGTTGTATGACCTTAGCGCCGCGTTGGAGAAGCCGTTCCATCACCCATTCCAGGTCAGTCACCTTAAATGCAATATCAGCAACACCCGGAGGATGCTGGCGCAGAAACTGGGCAACGGGACTGTTAGACGCGATCGCAGAGGACAGGACAAAATAAATCGCACCACTGTTGACTATCGTCGTGCGGGTGTGACAACTTGCCCCCGATGCCACAAATTCAAAACCCATCTGCTGAACAAACCAATCGCGGCAAGTTAGCGCATCTTTAACATAAAAGTGAATGTGATCGATTCTCATCGCTATATCCGATCCGGCAGCTTACTTGACGCCCTGGTTAAAAGAATAGATGGCTTTCTGGCTGGATGTTGATTTCCATTGGTACGGCTTGCGGATCAGCGCTCAGGGCAAACAGAATGGCATTAGCGGCTGTCTCTGGAGTGAGCATCTTTTGGCGATCGACTTTTAAGCTGACATTATCCCAGAAGGGTGAATCGACACCGCCAAAGTAAAAGAGGGTAAATTTAATCCCAAAGCGCTTCAATTCATCTGCCATACATTTGCTAAATCCGACAACGCCAAACTTCGAGGCGCAGTAGGCTGATGCCATCGCCATGGAATGTTTGCCCAAAATGCCGACGATGTTACAAATGTGACCGGATTTTTGACCCTTCATCACCTCGGCGGCGGCTTGACAGGTATAGAAGCTACCTTTGAGATTTAAGTCCAGCATCGCGTCTAAGTCAGTCGATGTAATTTTGTTGTACTGTTTAAGAACTCCTGCTCCTGCTGCATTGATGAGTACGTCAATTTGACCAAACTTGTCAACCGCTTTCTGCATCAGCGTTTCCACCTGGGCTAGATCGGTGATATCTGTGGGTACATTTAAGACTTGCTCTAGGTTAGCCATGGGGAGTTGGGAGGTCAAAGTGGCTAGGCGATCGCTCTGTCGGGCGGCGAGGACTAATTTGGCTCCCTCTTTGGCTAATTGGTGGGTGAGAGTCGATCCAATTCCTCCGGTGGCACCGACGACCACTATAACTTTATCTGGCATATAATTTACATTTCTTTACATCTTTACCTATGATAAAGCGGTTTGTCCGTTGTCATTGGTCATTTGTCCGTTGTCCTTGGTCAAACGTTACCATCAATAGCAACAAGAACGTTCCCTTAGCCGTTCAACCGGGGCGGGCGCGAGTTACATGAGGTCTCAAACAAAGGATAATAGTCAAACCCGCCCCTACATTCAGACAGACGCTGCAAAAGCGCGTCTCTACATTCTCAAAACTAACTATGCATATTGTGGTCATTGGTAGCGGATTTGGTGGACTCTCGGCGGCGATTCGGTTACAGGCTGGGGGTCATCAGGTGACGATTGTGGAAAAGCGCGATCGCGCTGGGGGGCGTGCTTATGTTTATCAACAGCAGGGGTTTACCTTTGATGGGGGTCCCACGATTATCACGGTGCCACATCTGATTGATGAGTTATTTGCCTTAGCGGGGAAAAAGACGAGGGATTATGTCAAACTGGTCCCCCTGGAACCGTTTTATAATGTTCGCTTTCCCGATGGATCAGTTTTTCATTACAACAATTCCACCGACTATTTAATTGAACAAATTCGGGCGTTTAATCCGGCTGATGTTGCTGGATATCAACGCTTTGCTAACGCGGCTAATGCGATTTTTGAGAAAGGATTGCCCTTGATGAATCAGTCGTTTAGTCGCTTCACCGATATGCTAAACGTGGCGCCGGATTTAATTCGCTTACAGACCTATAAATCTGTGGCTGGGTTGGTGAATCAGTACATTCAAGATGAACGATTGCGGCAAGTGTTTAGTTTTCATCCTTTATTAATTGGTGGAAATCCATTTCAGAGTACGGCTATTTACGCGATGATTCATAAGTTGGAACAAGCGTTTGGGATTTGGTTTCCGATGGGAGGAACGGGGGCATTAGTTCAGGCGTTAGTGCAATTGTTTCAGGAACTTGGGGGTCAATTGTTGCTGAATCAATCGGTAACAGAAATTGTCATAGATGAACGGACAAAACAAGCCACAGGTGTGAGGGTAGAGGGGGGAGAAGTGCTGAAAGCGGATGGGGTGGTGAGTAATGCGGATGTGGCGTTTACGTACTTGAATTTAATTCCCCCGAAATTTCGCCGCAAATATAATGACCGTCGGGTTAAACAGATGCGCTATTCCATGTCATTGTTTGTGCTGTATTTTGGTACAGATTGTCAGTATCAAGACATGGCACACCATGAAATCTTGATGGGGACTCGGTATCGGGAATTGATGCGGGATATATTTGTGCGCCAGCAGCTTACAGAGGATTTTGCCTTGTACTTACATCATCCTACCGCTACTGATCCATCCTTAGCCCCGCCCGGATGTGATTGTTGGTATGTGTTATCCCCGGTTCCTAATTTGGGAAGTCAAACCGATTGGCGGGTGATGGCGAAACCGTACCGGGATAAGATTATTGAGTATTTGGAACGGCATTATTTACCGGAGTTATCTCAGCATATTATTGCTGAATATTATATTGATCCGTTGCATTTTCGGGATACGTTAAATAGTTATTTAGGAAGTGCGTTTTCTGTAGAACCAATTCTCACCCAGTCGGCGTGGTTTCGTCCTCATAATCAGAGTGAAGATATTCCGAATCTCTATTTTGTAGGGGCGGGAACCCATCCGGGGGCGGGATTACCAGGGGTGATGAGTTCGGGAAAAATTGCGGCGCGGTTGATTGAAGAAAATCAAAGGGCGCGGGTTTAAATAGGGGCTGCTGAATAAGTCTTGTGGTGGCGATCGGGAATAGGGAATAGGCTTTCTTGCAATGGTTTCAACCCTCTGTCGAGGGAAAATTTGGCGATTAGGTCGGCAAAAAGTCGTAGGGTGCGTTAGCGAAGCGTAACGCACCATTGCTCTGATGCAAGATATCTGAATACTGGATAGTTAACCCCTTAGAGGCTAAAGTCACCCGCCTCACCTTGGTCGAAGGTTGGTATGACCCGACAGAATATAGAGGGAGCGATCGCGTTCACTGTGATCGGTTCCCCAACCTGGTGTTAACGGCTAAACAGGTGCTAAATGGCAATGTCATCTAACAACTTAGTTGAGTAGGGTGGGCAATGCCTACATATAGAGTGTTGAAAACTCGCCCACAATTTTTTAGGGCTAAGGTTCCCTGACTACGAACCCACCTGGGTAAAGCTACAATAGTGCCATATAAATTACCCCAACAATCCCCCATGAAAGTTAAAGGAATTATACGCGGCAAAACCATAGAGCTATTTCAAGAACTTCCCGTTCCTAATGGCGTGGAAATTTTTATTGAGATTCCGGATACTCCTTTATCGAACCCTGACCCCAATTGGCAACAGCTACAAGCCATTATTGGCGCATGGAAGGATGATCAAGAAATCGGAGACATTTTTGCTCAGATTGATAGAGAACGCCATGCTGATTTGGGTGAACCGATAGATTTTGATAATTTCAACTAACTATTCAGATGTACTTACTCGATACAAATATCTGTATAGCGATTATTCAGGGAAACCCATCGGCTATCGCTCATTTTCAGCAAAAATACCAGGACTGTTATCTGGTGACTCTAGTTCTTGGAGAACTCTATAAAGGCGTCTATTGTTCGAGTCGAGTTCAGCAAAATCTGCTGATTGTTGAACAGTTTGCCAACCAACTGCCTAAAATTAACTTCGATGAGAATGCCGCTATCGAATTTGGCAAAATTCAAGGAGAACTCAGACAAATCGGTAGACCAACTGGACAAATTGATGCACTCATTGCCGCCGTTGCTCGTTCTCGGTCTGATTGTTTAGTAACTGATAATATACGTCACTTTGTCAATATCCAAAATTTACACCTTGAGAATTGGTTAGTCCCTTAAACGATCGCAAAAGGCAGAATATCGGGTGAGCAAGCATGATAAACCTGGAAACGCTTCTATTATCGTTGGTGACTCTCAACTCCCCTACGGTAATACCATGGAGGTTTAGGTTCAACTCATCGGTCGTGAAGATTTAGACAATAACCCAATACACTAGAACTATTCCGCAAGCTCCCAACCTGCCATGACGACGACCACCAACCGCCTGACTCTCGATGACTATCTGCACTATGATGATGGCAGCGATACTCGCTACGAACTGGTTAACGGAGAATTAGTCCCGATGAGCCTGGGTACTGGCAAACATGGTGCAATCCTGAAATTCTTAGAACATACCTTTGATACTCAAGCCTCTGAAATGGGACAGCCGTGGATCGCCCTAGCTGGAATCGTGGGTATCCGTTCCCCTCGTTCAGGGCGTTGGGATACCGTTCGCATCCCGGATGTGGTAGTAATTCCCCTAGAACAGTGGCGTGAGTTACAACATCGGGAAGCGATTATCGAATTAAACGAACCCCCACCCCTGCTTGTGGTTGAAGTCGTCAGCGAATCGACCAAACGCACCGACTATCGCGCTAAACGCTCAGAATACAGTGTTCTGGAGATTCCTGAATACTGGATCGTTGACCCCCTAGAAGCTAAAGTCACCCGCCTCACCTTAGTCGAAGGATGGTACGATCCGACAGACTATAGAGAGAGCGATCGCATTCACTGTGATCGGTTCCCCAACCTGGTGTTAACGGCTCAACAGGTGCTAAACGGCAATGTTATCTAATAACTTAGTTGAGTAAGGTGGGCAATGCCCACCCTACTAGCTTGGCAAGCTTAAAACGGTGGTCAAGTATTTTCAAGGAACCCTTATGAGAGTAGCGATCCAGAAAATTTTTACCCACAACTTTAAGCTTGCCAGCCCACTACTTATAAAGTGTTGAAAACTCGCCCACAATTTTTTAGGGCTAAGGTTCCCTGACTACGAACATAAGACGAACAGATAAACAACTGTTTATCCTTCCATCCTTTCCCTCTCAATAGCCGCCAGATTGATTTGTAGATCTGCCCATTGATCAGGAAAATCATCGGGATTGTAAGCATCTAGGGCAGTTTTATAACAGGCTATAGCTTTTGTTCGATTTTGTTCCTTTTCGCCACAAATTCGCTGGCTGTAGGCATTCCCCAAATGATGGTGAGTCTCTGCCCAATTTAGGGGAAACGCCTCAAAGGTATAAACCTCTAGAACCTCTTGATAGATAGCAATGGCACGTTCTATATTCTCCGCCTTCTCTCCCCAAATGCGCTTCAAACAAACAGCCGCTAGATTTGTCTGGGTACTCGCCCAATAGTTGGGAAAATCCTCACGGGTGTAGACTTGTAGGGCAGCTTCATAAGATGCGATCGCCTTTTCTAGATTCTCGGCTACCTCTCCCTTGATCCGGTGACTGTAAGCAGTCGCCAGATTATTGTGTGTCATTGCCCATTGCTGGGGAAAGGTGTCACGGCTGTAAACCTCTAGGGCGGCGTGATAGGATGCGATCGCCTTTTCTAGATTCTCGGCTTCGTCTCCCCGGATTCGATCGCCATAAGCTGTACCCAGATTGTTTTGCGTATCTGCCCAATCGCTAGGATATTCCTGCCGGGTACAGATTTCCAGGGCGGCTTGAAAGCAGGCGATCGCCCGTTCTATATTCTCTGCTGTTTCTCCCTGGATTCGGTATAAATACGCTGTACCCAGATTGTTTTGCGTATCTGCCCAATTGGTGGGAAAGGCGTCACGGGTATAGACTTGTAGGGCAGCTTCAAAACAAGCGATCGCCTGTTCTATATTCTCTGCCTTCTCTTCCTGTATTCGATTAACTAAGGCATTGCCTAGATTGTAGTGAGTTCTTGCCCATTGGCGGGGGAAACCATCACGGCTATAGACTTGTAGGGCAGCTTCAAAGGATGCGATCGCCCATTCAATATTCTCCGCCAATTCTCCCCGAATTCGGCTACTATAGGCAAGACCCAGATTATTTTGCGTACTCGCCCAATCGGTAGGAAATGCCTCACGGGTGGAGATTTCTAGGGCAGCTTGATAGGATGCGATCGCACGTTCGATATTCTCTGCCCTCTCGCCCCGGATGCGGTTCCGGTAGGCAGTACCTAGATTATGGTGCAGAGTTGCCCAGGTTTCTGGATTCTGATCACGGGTTAAAAGTGTCAGCGCCACTTGATACCCTGCTATCGCAATTTCCAAATTATTCGCTTCATTTCCCCCAGAAAACGGCTCAATCAAGTTACTGAATTCACCAATAACTAACGCTAGATTTTGCGCTTGTTCTGCCTTTAACTCAGCCCGCATTAACTGTCCCCAGTCATACAATACCTGAGCAAAATTTTCATCCAACAGATGCAAGTTTTTCTGGAGTAAGGCATCAATAACCTGGGCATTCGCCTGAGTCTCCAAAATAGTCTTTAAAACTTGCTTGAGAAAATCGAGTTGAACGTCGGGATTGGGGCGTGAGGATGTTAATCCCAACATTGTTCCTAGCTGACTCGCTATCTCGGTTAAAAACTGCGCCCCCTGTTCATCGCCTCGTTCTGTTAAAACTAGGACTACCCGTACCATGGTTTCCAACAACCCCGCATCCACCAACTCGGCGTTATCCTGCAAAATCTTCCCTTCCTCGCCACTTGGACAAGCTAATAGAGCATTAATTAGAGTTAGATAGGCGTCGCGGCGTTGTTCATTCATGTTTATGTTTATGGTATTGCAAATCAGAGTTAGTTCTTCGGTAGGGGCGACCCGCTTGCACCAATGAACAACGGTATCCATATAATTTTATCGGGTCGCCCTTGACTTCTGACACTAAAACGATCGCAAATCACTCACCTCCAATCCTGGAGAGGCGATCGCAATCTGCCATTCCTCCAGTTTGTAGTAAGCGCTTTAGCGCTTTTGGCACGCTTCGTGTCTACTACGAACGAACGAAAATTTCCCTTAACCCACTCGTTCTAACAGTAACGCTTGGGTATCTCGTAACTCAAACGATCGCAAATCACTCACCTCCAATCCTGGAGAGGCGATCGCAATCTGCCATTCCTCTAAATCCAGTTGCAGCCAGTCTCCCAGCGTCACCGTAACTGGTTCACCGCCCATGTGAGACACCATCGCCATCTGATACGGCTTGTCACTCGCCCCTTCTTCTGTGGGTTGTGTGCGTAAGCCATAGAATAGGGTATAGTTTTCCTCACTAATTCGATTAAACCGATCCAATCCCGATAAATTATGCCGCAACCAAGGATGATCATGACGGAAACGACGCAAGGTTAAATTAAACGCCGCTAATTCTGGCACCAAATACTCCTCATAATTCCATACATTACAAGCTTGGTGCATATCTTCCATAAACGCCCTAGCAAATACCTTCAGTTTTCCGACATCCAACTCCGTCAACACCTGGGATTTTTCTGGTACATTTAGCTTCTGTAATTGTGCCGCTGATTTCCGCTGGGTTGCTTCCTGTTTAACCTCTTCTTTCTCCGACTCCGCCCCCAAATAACGCTGACATAAACGCGCCACTTCTTCTAAATCATAATTCGTTTCTTCAATGGCATCATAAAGTCCGCGCATAAACTGACGTAATTCATCAATCTTGCGGAATCCCATCTGCTTCAGCCGGGGGAAAATCGTCTCTTGATCGTTATACACATACTTCTCCACCTGCCAATCTAAAAATCCGGCTTCTTCCGCCGCCACTTTCACCCCATAGCGATCATCGGTATTGCGGAAAAAGCCCCAGGCGGCTTCCATGGTGCAGTTAATAAAGTCCATCGGTAAACCGGGACTAAACCCATACACCCATAACGTCACAGCCGGATTATTATACGCTGTATTCAACACTTCCGGTAAGCTTTTTCCCAAATTCCAATTAATCGGTAATCCGGGTTCTACCTGAGTGCCTCGGCGTAACGTGTCATGGTTTCCACAGCCGGTAATCCAGTTTTCGCCAACCTGCATTACATCACAGACGCGACGCCATTTCTTGTCCCAAAACTTCTGCAAACCGGGGGTATTATGGGCAAAGATTAACGGACCCCACTGAAACGCATCGGGCATAAATTCAACAATATCCCGATAGGTGGAAATCTCTTCCCACCCTTCAGCGGGCCACGGGCGTCCATCCTCAAAAATAGCAAAGAGTCGCCGCTGATGTGACCCAATGTCTTGCACTACTTCGCCCATATCTCTGAGATAGGCATCGTCATATTCAACTCGCCCCGATATAGGGTTAAAAAACTTGAAATCCTGGGCACCATCCACGCGAATTCCATCCACGCCAAAATTATTTTTCCGCCGCTGCATTTCCAACAAAATTGCCCGGACAACGGGATTTTGATGGTTCACATCTTGACCGTACATATTCGGTCCTTTGAGGAAGCGCCCATTCAGGACATCTAACGCCTGGTTATCTGCGTGACCATACACAATATCAAAGATGACTTGGATTGGACCCGTGGGGAAAGTATGAAGTGTACTAATAAACTCCACTAATTCATCCGGGCGCAGGGTTTCCAGGACAGAGGGATTGGTCGCTGAAGACCCAAAAATAACGATATCATAACCCCAGTTTTGGATATCCGATTTTTTCAGAGTGATTTTAATGTCCTCAGTTCCGTAATCTACCTGTTCGGTTTCGGGGTCAATTTCGTCTAGGTCATCTTCATTGAAGATAAAAAACCCTTGTCCCAAATCATGTTCCATCCGATATTCTACGGTGGGTTCAATGGGGAGAAGTTGCACCGCATCATAGCCGATGTAGCATTGTTCGGCTGGGGTTAAAGCGTCATTGGCGTTAATTTTTTTGGCAATCCGTTGATAGATTCGGGTTAATCCTGCCAGTGTGCCTTCTTTAGCGGCGGTGGTGATATGAATCTGTAAGATATTACGGGGTGGATGAACGCGAATAATCCCGGATTCATCTTTGTCCCCTTGACCTAAATACTCCAAGTCGCTGCGTTTTTCTTGTAACTGATTTAGGTCATAGAGTTCGGCGGGGGCGTAGACGCCATAGGGTAAGGAATAGGCTAAAACATCGCCAATGGTTTGGATTTCATTCTGGAAATCTAAGTATTTTAGCCAATAGAAGGAACCTATCTGGTCTTTGGTTCCCGGACGCATTCCGGAAACGACGCCCCAGAAATATTCGCCTTGTTTTTCCAGTTGCAGGTGTTCCCGATGAACTTTGACCTTTTGGTTGGGTAAGGTGGGGTCAATGTTGTTCAGGGGGGTGAGAACTTCCAGATAAATGTTCTTCGGTTGGAACATATCTGCGCCTAATTCCGGTGTCCAGAAGCCTATTTCGGTGAGTCCATCGGCACGATAATGGGCACCGAGGCGGGTGGCTAATGTTTTGGCTTTGTGGAATATGGTGTCGTCGGATTGTTGAACGCTATCTGCCCAATCGAGGAGTTTTTGGGTTTGGTCGGATATTAAGGTGATGGGTTGTCTTTTGGTTGCGGTTTTTGTCATGTTTGCTTGGTAATTGATCAACAAAAGATTCGTTTTTGTCCCTTAATGACGGATTTTTTTTAACGCAGAGGGACGCAGAGGTTGGCGCAGAGGGGCGCAGAGGGTTTTGGGGTAAGGCTGCATGGCTGTGCGTTGACTGTCCAGTTAAACTTTTACAAAGGACAAATGACAAATGACTAATGACTCTCTCCGACTACTTATTCCGATCTAATTTCAGAATCAAGACGCCCAAGGGTGGCAAGCACAAATCAATATAATAAGACCAGCGGGGATGAGACCATTCCCCTGTCCAGCGACCGCCCATATTTCCCATGTTGCTACCGCCGTAATTTTCAGCATCGCTGTTCAAGATTTCAGCATAGAAACCGGGTTCGGGGACACCCACCCAATAGTCGGGATGGGGTTGAGGAGTAAAGTTACAAACGGTGACGATAAAGTCATCTGAGTCTTTGGCTTTGCGAATAAATGAGACGACACTATTGTCAGCATCGTTACAGTCAATCCATTCAAAGCCTTGATGAGAAAAGTCTTGAGTATAGAGGGCGGGTTCATTTTTATACAGGTGATTCAAATCCGCCATAAACCGCTTCAGTTGTTGGTGGGGTGCATGTTGCAACACGCCCCAATCTAAGTCTGCCCAAGCGTTCCACTCGCTGCGTTGTCCGAATTCCATGCCCATAAATAGGGTTTTCTTTCCGGGATGGGTGTACATGTAGGCATACAAACAGCGGAGATTGGCAAATTTCTGCCAGTCATCTCCCGGCATTTTACTCAGCAGGTTGCCTTTCCCGTGGACGACTTCATCATGGGATAGCGCCAGCATGAAGTTTTCGCTGAAGGCGTACATGATGCTGAAGGTGACGTTATTTTGATGGTAGGGACGATACAGGGGATCTTTAGCAAAATAATCCAACATATCGTGCATCCAGCCCATATTCCACTTGAAGCTGAAGCCTAAGCCACCCAGGTAAGTGGGACGAGAGACGAGGGGCCAAGCGGTGGATTCTTCAGCAATGGAGAGGATGCCGGGATAATAGCCGAATATCTGATAATTCAGATAGCGCAAAAAGTCTGCCGCTTCCAGGTTTTCGTTACCCCCGTACTGATTCGGTACCCATTCCCCGTCTTTGCGATCGTAGTCCAGGTATAACATGGACGCCACCGCATCCACGCGAATCCCGTCAATATGATAGCGGTCAAACCAGAATAGGGCATTGGCAACCAAAAAGTTGCGAACTTCGTTACGGGAGTAGTTGAAGACTAGGGTACCCCATTCCTTATGTTCCCCTTTGCGGGGATCAGCGTGTTCGTATAAATGCGTGCCATCAAAGAAGGCTAATCCATGCCTGTCTTTGGGAAAATGACCCGGAACCCAATCCACAATCACGCCAATATCATTTTGGTGACATTGGTCGATGAAATACATTAAATCTTGAGGCGTTCCATACCGGGAGGTGCAGGTGTAGTATCCCGCCACCTGATACCCCCAAGACCCATCATAAGGATGTTCGGCAACCGGGAGGAGTTCGACGTGGGTGAAGCCCAGTTCTTTGACATAAGGAATCAGGCGTTCGGCTAATTCCCGATAGGTGAGGAAGCGTCCCTCGGGTTTCTGGGAAACTTTCACCACAGGGCGAGTTTCCCCATCGGGTAATTCGGGCGGAATTTCGGCACTCTCATGCAGCCAGGAACCCAAGTGAACCTCATACACGGAAATGGGTTGTTCTTGGGGGTCAGTATGGCGACGGCGTTCTAGCCAGTCTTCGTCGTGCCAAGTGTAGTCGAGACTATTGACAATTGACGCGGTTTGGGGTCTAATTTCCTGTTCAAAGCCGTAGGGGTCGGATTTGTGATAAATATGTCCGACGTGGTTTTTCACTTCGTACTTATAGTGTTCTCCGATGCCAATTTCCGGGATAAACAGTTGCCAAATCCCGTTTCCCAGTTGGCGCATCTGATGTTCGCGTCCATCCCAGTTATTAAAATCACCAATAACCGAGACATTACGGGCGTTCGGTGCCCATACCGCAAAGTGAACCCCTTGGACGCCATTAAATTCCGTAGGGTGAGCGCCCAATTTCTCATAAATGCGATGATGATTGCCTTCGGCAAATAGGTGAATATCAAAATCCGTCAAACGCGGTGAGCGAAAGGCGTAGGGGTCATAGATGACCCGTTCATGTTCGCCTTCTTTAATCCGCAGTTGATAGTTAGCTAATTCGGGTATCTCAATCTCACATTCAAATAAATGAGGATGACTAACCGCTTGCATCGGGTATTCTTCCCGTTCCGTGGGACGAATCACCCAAGCGGCGTCGGCTTTCGGCAGGTAAGCCCGCACAACCCAGCTTGTTTTACCCTCCCGTTCAACGGGATGAGACCCAAGAATTTCAAAGGGATCATGGTGTCGATTACTCACAATCCGATCGATTTGATCTGGGGAGATGGTTATTGTCATGGCGTTACCTTGTTTAACTTCCCAGACTTAATAGTAATCAAGATTTCTCCACTGGTACAATTTGGTGTTTGTGTAGGGGCGGGTTTCACCACTACCGTTTTAGTTTTACCCAGATGCGACTAAACCCGCCCTGACCTGTGTAGGGGCGGGTTTCACTACTATCGTTTCTTGTTTCATCCAGATGTAACTAAACCCGCCCTCACTTGACCATTTGATAAAATCAGGTACAACACCATTCTCCAGATCACAATTGAAACAACTCGTTGAATTTTTCCTAGACGACAACACCACCTTCTTAGTCGAGGTAGAGGAACCCGAAACGACGGCGGTTGAACGAGTCGCGTTACCCTCGGGGCGATTAGCGCTGAAAGCCCAACGTTCCTTTGATCAGGCACTGGATACAATTAAGCCTGTCGCCTCTAAGATCATTTCTAAACTCAACGATCTCAACACACCTGCTGATGAAGTGGAAGTCAAGTTTGGGCTAAAGTTAACCGCTGATGCAGGCGCTGTCTTTACCTCTGTGGGTGGCGAAGTTAGCTATGAAATCACATTGAAGTGGAATCAGTCTCAGTCAAGGAAACGCGATGGCAGATAACTCAGCTTACCTGAATGCCTTTAAAACTGGGATTATTCGTATATCCCACGCGAATGGAGTCGTAGTTGGAGCGGGGTTTCTCGTTTCTCCTAATTATGTGCTAACTTGCGCTCATTTGGTGGCTCAAGCGCTGACAATTCCCCCCACTACTCCCAATATGCCAACGGGTTTGATTGATCTAGATTTTCCTTTAATTGCACCGGGAAAGAAAATTCAGGCAAGGGTAGAGTTTTGGCAACCCGTGAATCCTTCGGTAGCTGGAGAAGATATTGCTGGATTGAAAATAGAAGGTGAATGTCCGCCTGGAGTGCAACCCGTGCGATTAGTGACAGCCGACGATGTTTGGCAACATCCAGTGCGCGTGTTTGGCTTTCCCAGTGGACATAATGATGGCGTTTGGGCGACGGGGGTACTGCGCGGGGAATTAGGCAATGGTTGGATACAGATGGAAGCCGTTAATGTTCCCGGTTATCGCGTAGAACCGGGGTTTAGTGGTGCGCCCGTGTGGGATGAAACCTTGTCGGGAGTTGTCGGGATGGCGGTGGCGGCGGAACGACAACGAGAGGGGGTGAAGGCGGCGTTTATGATTCCCACAAAGGTACTGAGTCAAACTTGGTCGCTTCTTGGTCAATCCGAGGATTTTGTCCCCCAATCAACGCCACACAAGTCTAGCAAGAAACTGTCGAGAGCTACAAAACTGAAAATTGAAAAGCTTGAGGCTGATCTCAATAAGCTAGAGGCAGATTATAAACAGGTTGCCCAAAAGAAACGACGCGAAAGTAACCCGCAAGAACTGAATAACCTGGAACTACAGCTTGATGAAATCGCGAACCAGATGGAGGAATTTGAGCAAGAGCTTGATACACTAACGAATGAAGATGAGTAAAGCCAAGCGACTTCGTATCGAAAGCCTTGAGGATGATCTGCAAAAGCTAGAGGCAGATTACAAACAGGTTGCTAACAAGAAACGGCGTGAAAGTAATCCACAAGAACAGAATAACCTGGAACTACAGCTTGATGCGATCGCGAACCAAATTGACCACATTGAGCAGGAACTCAACCAGCTAAAACAGGGCGATACGGGGACTCACACCCAGCACCTCATGGCTATTTTAGCCTCCGTTGATCCACCAACAACCCAACGGATCAAGGCAGCTTACCTAGCCTCTCGCCCTTCCAGTTGGAGTGATTTTCGTCCAGTCATTCCAACTACGATAGAACAACTGTTGGCAGATTTAGCTGATATGCCTTCTGGGGATAGTGGATACAAGCGAATTGATCAGTTTGCAGCACATTTAATTGCCGATGATCAAATTCCTCCGCGCTTGCGTCAACAGTTGCAAGATTGGCTAAAGCAAAACGTTGATAATGTTGTTCCATTACTCACTCAAATTCAAGCCAAAACCGACCCAGAACAATTTTATCTCATGGTATGGATTCAGCCCAGCCAGCAAAAAAAGAATTGTTATTTTATTAAAGCCTGGTTAGCGATTCCTCGCCCATCGAATCAGGGAGAAAGCAACTATGACTACGAACCCATTTCTCTAGCCAATACTGAAGCCGAACCCGTTCCCTTAACTCAGATTCCCCAGTTACTCAAAGAAATTCTGATTCAAAGTAGTCACAAATGTGCGATGAGTGACTTAACCCTTGAATTTTTCTTGCCTCGTCAGTTACTGAATCATGATGTTGATCGGTGGGAAATTGAGATCAGTGAGGATTTGTTAATTCCCTTGGGCGTGGAATGTAGCGTTGTCGTGCGTTCTGAAGAAAGACTTTCACCAAATTATTGTCTCAAAAAGAAAGATTGGCAGAAAAAATGGCAGCGACTCAAGCGACTTAACCATTACCCTTCCTCTAAACTTGTTGCTTCAGGAGATTGTGCTTGGAATCAACTCTATGTTGAGTTAAGAAAAGAGGATATTCTTGGCTGTACTCTAGCCAAGGTTCCCCAACCGATGGGAAAAGAAAGTGTTTTTAATGTGATTTTAGGAACAGCGATACCTTTAGCGATCTGGGTGCGGTGTAATTTAGCGCATTTAAATTGTTCCCAAGAATTAAATCAGTTATTAAAGTGTTGTATTTCTGAACTTCCAACTACGATTAAAGGAAAACGAGAAGCGGCTTTTGCGTCTCATCCCCATCTGCGTGGACTGCATATTGGATCTCATCTTTCTCTGATGTGGGAAGATCCCGATCGCGTCCCGCCCACGATTCACTATTCTACACCTTAAAAACAATGGCACTAAGAATTTGCATTTTTGGATCACCGGAATTCTTGATATATCGTAGGGTGGGCATTGCCCACCAACCTTAATTCATACCAAGTTGTAGTCTAAAGTAGAATCTGTCATGCTGAGCAGAATGCAGTGAAACGGAATGACGCGAAGCATCTGTCCAGATTCTAAAGCTCGTTCCTCGCTATAGCTTCGCTTCACGCTTTGCTCAGAATGACATGATAGAACGCAACTTTGTATCAGTACCATTCAGCTTAAAAACCTTGGCGGGGCGTAGGGTACACATTGGGAAAAGGGCGCACATTAGGGAAAAGGGCGCACGTTGGCAAAAGGGCGCACGTCGGTGCGCCCCTACAATTGTAATCGATAAATTAATGTCATCATGTTTTTACCCGTCACAATGAACCATGAACAATGAGCAATCAAAAAATTGGCAAATCTTTCAGGGAACAGGAATCCCTCATAACCAAATAAATCGCCTTCCGCCCCCTCCAAGCTGGCGTCAATTTGATGGACTAGCTGATGGTGCTACCGCCGCCAAAAAGCAGCAACGGGGGGCTACGTTTCAGGCGCGTCCAGAGGAAATTGAACTCGTTAATGCGGCACTTTATTTACGACGCCCTCTATTAGTCACTGGAAAACCGGGAACGGGAAAAACATCATTGGCTTATGCGATCGCCTATGAATTACAATTAGGCGAAGTGTTAAGGTGGTCTATTACCACGCGCACCAATCTCAAAGATGGACTTTACCGCTATGATGCTATTGGTCGCTTACAAGATGCTCAGGGTAAGGGTGAAGATAACTTAGAGGAGATTGGTCAGTATATTCGGTTGGGTCCATTGGGAACCGCTTTGCTTCCCTCCGATAAACCCAGGGTATTACTGATTGATGAAATTGACAAAAGCGACATTGATTTACCCAATGACTTACTGCATATTTTTGAGGAAGGAGAGTTTGAGATTCCAGAGTTGGTTCGGATTGCGGGGCGATTAGAACAGGTTGAAATCCGCACCGCTTATAGCGATGAGACGGAGGCAACGGCGCAGGATTTTACGACAGTTATTAGCAAAGGACGAGTCCGCTGTCAAGCCTTTCCGTTTGTGATTTTAACCAATAATGGAGAGCGAGATTTTCCACCACCGTTTTTACGGCGCTGTCTGCGGCTGAATATGAGGGAACCTAATCAGGATGAACTTACCCGAATTGTTAAAGCGCATTTGGGTGAAAAAGTGGCGGATAAAGCAAAGGGTTTGATTGCCCATTTTTTAAAGAAGCGAGAACAGGGAGATTTAGCCACGGATCAGTTACTCAATGCGATTTATTTATTAACCCGCGAACGGATACCATCGGGTCAAGAAAAAGCGAAGTTAGTTGAGCAATTGCTCAAGTATTTGAGTAGCACAGAGGATTAATATCATGTCCGGTGGAATACTTACACTATCTGTTGAGACAAGGCAGAAGGCAGAAGGCAGAGGGCAGAAGGGAAGGAGGAAGGTTGCAAGGTACAAGGGAATAATGACTGTTTGGACGGACATGATATAATTCCTGTTCTCAGCTAGCCCTAACCCCCCTTTGAAAGGGAATAGAGAGAGGGGAGCAAGAGTATGTAGGGTGGGCAAGAATGATAAATCTGGAAATGCTTATAGTATCGTTAATTGCTCTTGCCCACCTCACGGTAAATGGCTTTGACTATAGAGTTATTCATGGAATATAAATGGTGCGTTACGCTTCGCTAACGCACCCTACGATTCTGAGTTTATTTATCTCATATTGGCAGAGGTTGATGGATGAATAAGTTTTTTTAAGATTCTCAGGACATCACCCAAACCATTTTGGCTATTGCCAATTCCAAACAAATCAGACATGGCATACATAGGAGTAGCGGCTTTGACTAATTTAAGGAATAGAAAACTTCCCCCATTCGTAATCATACCGAAGCTAGGTTGCTCTGAATTGGGGGTTCCTAGCATATAGGCAAGAATTTGGGCTAATCCAGCTTCGACAGAGAAATGAGCTTGTTTGGATTCAATTACCATCACCCAAAGTTGATCTTTGAGAACCAAGGTGTCGAGGTTCCCTTTGACGAGAATTCCTCGTTCTTCATCTTGGGCGGAGATTTTGACACTGCTTTCGGCTCTTAAATTTAAAGGCGCTAAATAAAATTGTCCGATAAATAATAAGGGGGAAACAACTGCCAAGTTGATAGGTTTTTCTAGCAGGGGTGGTTGTTTGAGTAAATTGAAATAGCCAGCGCGGACTTGTTCTAGAAGTTGTTTTTGCCAGTCGGTGAGTTCGGGTAAGTCGGATTGCCACTCCGGGAAAAACTGTTCATCGTCAACTCGCTGAAGCTGAAAGTGGGTTTCTAATTGTTCTAGCGTGACATCTTTGGCTGGAATGGTTTGAACCATACTATAAAAGAATAGGGGATGAAGTTTTGTACTAGGTTGTTGGTTGGCTTGAGAGGAATTGTAGCTTAAGTCAGATGAGGTAGAAGGAAAGAAAGAAGTGTAGAGAAAATCTGCTGTACAATGTGCCTATGATTCAACAGGCGATCGCACTCCTCAATCAGGTTGGCTTAGAACTTACGGCGGAAGAGATTGCCGATATCTTTTGGTTGGCGCTGCAAATGGGGGAAACGGAATCCGCATCTTCCTCCCCGGAAACGCCGCCAATAAATTTAAATCCGCCAACAGCTACGGCTAGCGAACCCTACGCAGAACTCTATTCCTCTCCTCCACCTGCTTCTATCCCCCAGTCTGATTCTCCCCCATCTGCTTCTTCTCCATCCCCTCAGCTAGATTCTCCCCCACCGTCTCAACTCCTTCCCTTTGAAACGCCAGCCGCCCCCGCCTTGCGGAATCCTTTAGCCATCGCCCGGGCAATTCGTCCCCTGATGCGGAAAGTTCCATCCCGTACTGAAACCATTCTGGATGAAGAAGCCACAGCCCGACAAATTGCCGAAAAAAATATCTGGATTCCTGTGCTAGAACCTGCACCCGAACGCTGGTTAGAATTAGCGCTGGTTATTGAGGAATCGAGTTCCCTGCCGATTTGGCAAGAAACGATTACAGAATTGCAAACGCTGCTGGAACGCCAGGGTGCGTTTCGCGATGTCCGCACCTGGCGCTTAAATGCTAATGCTGATGAGTCATTGTACCTCTTGCCGGGACAGGGTTCAGCCACACTCAAACAACGCCCCCGCAACCCCAAGGAATTGATTGATCCCTCAGGGCGGCGGTTAATTCTCCTGGTTAGCGACTGTGTATCTGATATGTGGCGTTTAGGCAAAATCCAGACTCTGTTGCGACGGTGGGCGAATCAGAATCCCGTGTCTGTGCTTCAGTTATTACCTGAATCCTATTGGAAACGCAGTGGTTTAGGTGCAGGAATTTCCGTGCAACTGGGGGCGTTTGCACCAGGGGTTCCCAATTCCCAACTGGTAATTGAAGAGATACCCCCTTGGCTGGAGGTGAATTTAGCCACAGCATTACCGTTACCTGTAGTAACACTGGAACCTGAACCCTTGGCGCAGTGGGCGCAGTTGGTGGCGGGTACAGGGGGAACGCGGATGCCGGGAGTGTTGTTTGATTCGGCGTTAATGGAGGCGATGGCACAGGAGATGGAACAGACAATCTCCTCACGTTCAGCATCAGAATTAGTCCAGCATTTTCGGGCAACCGCGTCTCCCACCGCCCGACGCTTGGCTGGGTTGATGGCGGCGATTCCAGTAACCTTGCCTGTGGTGCGTCTGATTCAGCAAACCATGCTGCCAGAATCGGGGCAAATTCATGTTGCTGAAGTGTTTATGAGTGGGTTATTGACTCCTTCCCTTGCTCTTAAGGGGGATAGCACTGACTTAAGCTGGGTTCGTAGTAGGCACTTGAGTGCCAGCAGCGCTAAAGCGCTTACTACAAATTCTAAAGTCAGTGACATTCCTCTTCAGGTGGCTGGGGGGTTAAGTTTTTCCCATCAATCCGAACCGATTTACTATGACTTTCAACCTGGCGTGCGAGAATTGCTGCTGGATTCTATTCCTATTTCCGATACCGATGAAGTGTTGGAACAAGTCTCTCAGTTTATCGCCCGTAAAGCCGGGGTTTCGATTAAGAGTTTTACCGCGTTCCTATCGCCTTATGCCAAGTGGGATGAAACGGTGCAGCAGCAGATTGCGCCCTTTGCCCAGGTTACCCGTCAGGTGCTGCGGCGGTTGGGAGGAGAGTATGCGGCATTAGCGGAGCAGTTGGAACGGCGTTCTCCGGTTGTTTCTGATGTTTCAGATAATGAGGCTTCTGGGTTTCCTCCCTTACAAACCTTTACGTTTGAAGAGGTAACTATCTTCCTTAAAGCTGAGACAGAAACCGCCCTTGATCTGCAAGCATTTGATTTTAAAGTGGCAAAGATACAGATACAGAATGCTGTTAAAACTGCTGAGGAAGCCGTTTTTGCTATGACAGGACGATCATTTAACGATATTCAAAAAGGTATCCTAAGAGGAGCATTAAAAAATAAAACCTACGAAGAAATAGCGGTTTCAGGATTATACAGCTCAGAGTATGTGAAATCTATAGGCGCTAAGTTATGGAAATTACTGACAGAAGCGTTGAATCAAAAAGTTAGTAAAACTAATCTGAATGCTGTGTTAGGCAAGGGATTAACGATTCACCATTTTCAGCAACAAGCTTGGAGTTTTACGGAGGATTTAGGTAAAGGAATTCAACTATAGCAATCCTAAATAGATTGTGGCAAAATTCCATACTGAAAAATTTTCGGAAAATCGAATATTTGACCATCAGCAAAAAACTTAAATAGCCACTTAACTATTTTAAAAGAGCTGCAAAGATGATAAAATTTTCTGATGAACGTTTTGACTTGTAACCAAATATCTTCTACGGGGTTTTGTTCCGGAGCGTTCGGAGCAAATTTTGTACAATTTATTAACCAATTTTCTTCTGATAAATCTTGATTAATTGTTCTTAAGTATTCTCGAAACTGCTTAGAATCATGGTAAGTTGCACCATCCCAAAATATCGCTATTTTCTTGCCCGGTCGTTGCTTTTTTAAATACTCAATAAAATCGATGGTATTTTCGGTGTTTCCGCTTTTGTACTCTTTGACTATAAATTCTTTGGTTTGATAATCCAACGCTCCATAATAAGTCTGTCTTTCTTTTTCATTTTTTATAGGAACTTCTATCCTTTTATCTGTTCTTCCCCAGACATAACCTAACAGATCGCCCCACAGTAGATGACATTCATCAACCATAAACACTGCCAGGTTTTCAGCCTCTATGTCCGGTTTCCATTTTCCTAATTTATCCTCTATTTCTTTTTTTTTAGCTTTCACTAATTCATCATTTTTAGCCGGATTCCTTTTTTGAGTCTTTTTCCAACTAACTTGAGCCTCTTTAAATAAGCTATAATAACTTTGATTGGACTCAAAAACTACATTGTATTGCTCCTGCAAATAATTCTGTAAGTCTGATAATCTTAGATAATCTTGTTCTCTCAGCCACTGAACTGTTTGGTCTTTTTCTTCAAGTTTTAAGTAACTTTGTCTGCCTTTATATTGAAGCTTTAAACTTTCTACACCCTGAAAAAGTGCCTGATTTTTCCATTGGCTGATAAAACTGTGAGAAACTTTTAATAGTTCTTTGACTTCACGATACGATTTTCCTTCCAAAATCATTTTTACTGCCAAGGCTCTCTTAATTTCTTTGGTCTCTTTTGTCTGGTTGATAAAATCAGCCAATTCATCTATAATATTCATTTTGTGTCTTTTCCCTAGGGGTGTATTATTACTATTATATCTGTTGCGACCTATTTAGGGCTGCTATAGAGATGGTAGCCATTCCCGAAGGTAGCTTTGTCAGGGGGTCACCAGAGGACGAAACTGGACGGGAAAACTCTGAATCTCCTCAGCATACGGTCACAGTTAATTCCTTTTTTATGGGTAAATACACCATAACCCAGGCACAATGGCAAATCGTAGCTGATCTACCGCGAGTTAATCGTGAACTTGAACCTGATCCATCTGAGTTTAAAAGTGCAAACCGCCCTGTAGAGAATGTGTCTTGGTATGATGCTATGGAATTTTGCGATCGCCTTTCTCAGAAAACTGGACGACTCTATCGCCTACCCAGTGAAGCCGAGTGGGAGTATGCCTGTCGTGCTCGAACAACCACCCCATTTCATTTTGGAGAAACAATTACAATCGACTTGGCGAATTACCGAGGTACGGATGACAAAAGAAGGGGTTGGTCAGGTTCCTATGGTCAAAGTCCCAAAGGGATTGATCGTCAAGAAACAACTCCTGTAGGTAGCTTTAAGGTGGCTAATGATTTTGGACTCTACGATATGCATGGGAATGTATGGGAATGGTGTGCTGACCCTTGGCACGAAAACTATGAAGGTGCGCCAACAGATGGCAGGGTGTGGAAGGATGATAATGATCATGATAATGAGCATCGGGTATTGCGGGGCGGTTCCTGGTTTGACTTTCCTGTAAACTGCCGTTGCGCGTGTCGCTTCCATTATTCTTCAAATGACAGGAACGTCCCCGTTATGGGTTTTCGAGTTGTATGCGCCGCCGAGTAGAGTTTGTAATCTTTGCCCTTTTATTGTCCTTCTTACTTATACGTAGCGTTAGCTAAATTTTCTTGCCTCTGTTGTTCAACTATTAAGCATATTGAATCTAAGGTGACAAAACTATGGCAACACCGCAAATCAGTAATCAAGGACAGCAGACTAGGTTTATTGTTAAGCGTCGGCAGCGACAGGCTCAATATTTCAGCGAAGACTTGGGCAATGGTATCTTCCTGGATATGGTGGCGATTCCTGGAGGGACATTCCTCATGGGTTCCCCAGAAACGGAAGAAGGACACAGAGATAGTGAAAGTCCCCAGCATCCGGTAACGGTTCCACCCTTTTTCATGGGGAAATACCCGGTGACTCAAGCGCAATGGCGGGCGGTTGCTCATCTGCCTCAAGTTGATAAAGAACTTGACCCTGATCCATCTAGATTTAAAGGAGCCGATCAACCAGTTGAGGGAGTATCGTGGTATGATTGTGCAGAGTTTTGTGCGCGGTTATCGCAGTACACAGGACGAGACTACCGACTTCCTAATGAAGCGGAGTGGGAATATGCCTGTCGTGCTGGAACAACAACGCCGTTTCATTTTGGCGAAACGATTACTACGGATTTAGCCAATTACAACGGCAACTCTACTTTTGGTGAAGGTCATAAGGGTGAGTATCGTGAACAGACTACCCCAGTTGGGAGTTTTCAGGTAGCGAGCGCCTTTGGCTTATTCGATATGCATGGAAATGTGTGGGAATGGTGTGCTGATCATTGGCATGATAGTTATGAAGGTGCGCCGTCGGATGGTCAAGCTTGGCTATTAGATAACAATAAAAATGAGAATCATTATCGGCTGATGCGCGGTGGTTCGTGGTACGCCTTTCCCAGGAACTGTCGTTGTGCGTATCGCCTCAGGAATACCCCAGACTACGGGAACAACACCGTCGGGTGTCGGGTCGTCTGTGGTGCGGTGTGGACTCCTTTGCCCCCTTGACACTAGGGAAAGGGCGGGTTTTGTTGAAAAGTTATCGGTGATATCGTTTATTGAATCCCTAAACCCGCCCCTACAGAATTTCTAAACTAAACCCTGGCAATACTTCCTCCCCTGACAATACAACAGGTATCGCCACAACGTCCACATCTGTTCCCTCTCGATAAATCTCCACTATTAACATTAAGGTTTAAATGCCAAACAGCTTATCGTTTACCCTCTCCCATAACCGAACTACGGATCTAACTTCGGCAAACTGATAATATAGCGATCGCCTGATTCTGACAAACCCTGTACCGACAGTTTCCCGTGGTGAAGTTCGGCTAAATGACAACTGAGAAATAAGCCCAAACTTTCACGCGAATCGGTTTTCAGTAGCATTTCCTTCCCATTCACCATCAAGGTTTTGGACATGGAGACACTGGAGAGAATGGGCGTTTTCAATGTCGCTGCACCGGGGGACTCAGCCTTACCGTTTTGCTTGTGCTTCTCGCTGTCTCGCCCCATTACGGATACATCAGTTAATTCCTCATACACGGTGGGAACACCTTCTCCTAGCCATGGATGAGACACCCAAACCGCAATATTGAGCGTATCGATTTTACGAGAAACATGAAGACGAATTTCTCCTCCTGCTTCTGCTGAATAAATCACACTGAGGATAACGTAGTACAGCATTTGCTGCACTTTGTCCTTATCCAGTACCCAAAGCCGAGTTCCCGGTTCTATCGTCAAACGAATCTGTTGCTGATTTTGCTCGGCGGTTTCAACCAAAGAATGAATTGCCTTTTGGCAAAGCATTTCGATATCGACTGGACTCACATTCAGATAGGGGGGGTTATTGATTTCATCGAACACATCCAGAGCCATAATTTCCTCAACCAGGGAAACCAGATGCTGACCACTTTGATGAATAATTTCTAAATATTCTTTTTGTTTATCCGTTAGTTCACCATAAATTTGGCGATTGAGAACACTCGCCATGCCCATAATTGAGGTTAATGGTGTGCGGAGTTCTTGGGTTAGATGTGTGAGCAGTTGCAGCTTGATTGAGTGAGTTGAGGAGAACGGAACAGAGGAGTCGCTAACCAAGCCCTGAGTAAAGTTGGACTCATTGGCAGGGTGTATTTCACTCGCGTGAGAAGAAGCCAGAATGGCAGTGGGCGATCGCAACATCTTATTTCGCTCAAATTCACTCAGACACCATCGGGCGGTCATTGCCAAAAACTCAATATCTCTAGGGGTAAAAGAACGCGGAACTAAATCCATAACCGCCAACGTCCCCAAGCACAATCCATCGGCGGTGAATAAAGGCGCTGCCAAATAAGCGCGGATACCGTAGTAACCCACAAGCAAACTTTGGGCAAAAACCGGATTACTAGCCGTATCGTGAATCGCTAAAACCTGCTGACTCTCGACAACATAGGTACAAAAACTTTCCTGACGTGGCAACTGACGCGATTGGGCAAGGGGATTCATCAACCCCACCCTCGATAAACCAACGGCGGATTGAATCAGGAGTTGATCAGTTGTCAGGAAAGCCAACCAACCGATAGGAACCTCTAAAAATCGCACCGCCGTCTGAGTCGCTTCCTGGAAAACGGCTATTCCTTCGGCTTCGAGTAAACCGAGTTCTTGGAGAGTAGCAAGCCGTTTTTGGTCTTGTACGGTTGAGTTCAAACCATTCAGAGGACAACAAATTCTCGTTTCCAGCTCTGCCATAACTCCCCTTTCCCTATAGACTCTAGAAATAGACAAATTCAACGTATCTAAGCCAACCTATAATGTTACGCTTCATACATAAGGTTCCCCTGTGAGGTAGAAAAACCAACATAATTTGTAAAAGCATGTAGAGAGGTGCCATGGCACGTCTGGGAGCAGGGGAAGCTGGGGAAGCGGGGGAAGCTGGGGGAGTAGGGGAAGATAAGGGAGAGGGAGATAGGTAATATGAGGGCGTTAACTCAAAACCAAGAAGCGAAAAGTCAAAACCAGGTTCCCTTGAGCCAAGCGAAGGGTCAAAACTCAAAACTCCTCTAATCCCCTTCAATGGCAAACTGGAAATAATGCAAGTCCAGAACTTTCTCACCCGTTATCGCCAAGGAGACCGTGATTTTGCCCAGGTTGACCTGAGTGGTGTTAACCTGAAGGGGGCAGATTTGCGGACAATTAACTTAAGTGGGGCTAATCTGACCAATGCCAACCTCAGTTGGGCGTCCCTTGACGACGCTAATCTCAGTGGTGCTTGTCTGCATCAGACAGATTTACACAACGCGATCCTAAAACATAGTAATCTTAACCAAGCCATCTTGACCCGTGCAAATCTCAGCAAGGTGGATGGGCAATCCGCTAGTCTTTGCCAAGCCAATTTAAGTTGGGTAGAAGCCCCCTATTGTAACTTGAGTGGTGCAAATCTCCAGGCAGCCCAGTTGAATCATAGTAATCTTACAGAGGCTACCCTGGATAAAACTCAGCTCATTAGCACACAGTTAATGGCGGCTAACCTCTACCAAGCCAGTCTCATTGCTGCTAATCTCACCACAGCCAACCTGCGGGAAGCCTCACTGGAGCGAGCCAATTTACGAGACGCAATATTCGTCGGTGCGACATTAACCGAAGCTAACCTGCGTCAGGCTTGTTTGCGCTGTGCCAACCTGACTCAGGCGGAACTCTATCGAGCTATTTTAACCGATGCGGATCTCAGTGAAGTCACAGGCGATCGCGTAAATTTGAGTCGGGCAAATCTGATGGGGGCGTATTTACTCAGAGCCAGCTTCGTTGGCGCTAATTTGCGACGCACGGTTCTGCAAAATGTCTATTGTTTACAGACGAATTTGACAGCGGCTAATCTGCAAGGGGCAGATTTACGCCATGGGGATTTCAGTGGGGCGTATTTAAACGAAACGATTTTAACTGAGGCAAATTTGACCAATGCCTATTTAATCGGCAGCTATTTAATTCGCCCCCAACTTGAACAAGCCCAACTCACTGGCTGTTGTATCTACAACTGGCATTTAGAAGAAGTGGATTTGACCAATGTAAATTGTCGTTATCTTTTTACTCAGTTTAATTGGGAAACGAAAACGCCCAACAAACGCTATCCGCCTACAGGTGATTTGATACCGGGACAACTGAGTCAAGAGAAAATGACTGATTTGCTCTTAATCGAGGTTCCTTTCTCGGAGATGCCAAATAGAGAGGTATTGGTATTTACCCTCGCCCAAGTGGAACAGGAATATCCTGATCTAAAACTGTCGCTGAAAGCCTTGAGTAAAAAATTTGCTCACTATATCCTTCACCTATCAGCAAAACCAGGAGTCAATCCCCAAACGGTGAGTCAACGCATCCTGCAACTCTATCCGCAAATGTACCAGCGTTTTGCCCATCACCGTCATAGAATTTGGCAATTGCTAGAGATAGACAAGTCTGGAGACTCCCAGGTCAACTCATCGTTAAGTGCTGCAACCTCACCCACTCCAACTCAAGTGTTAGCCAATAATCGCCGCCGGATCTATAAGGAAGTTATTCATCAAATCCAACAAATTATTCTATCCCAACCCCCTGATAAATGTGTAGAAAGTATACAGCGACTATTGAATTTTTTACGTCAACAGAATATTCCCACCCAAGATATTGTCCAAAAAATCATTCGTCAAGCGATGCTCAGGCGAGCGAAACGCGATCTCGTCTTTCAAACCCAGTTATTAGCATGGGAAGAAACGGCAGATCAAGCGGCTCGTATGTCTTTAACCGGGCAAGCCATGCATAGTGCGATCGCGCTGATCCTGTCTCAAGTCCCGCCTTCCTAGAAAACAGTCCCTGACTTAATTACGAATTAGGGCTTGTTGCCAAAGCCGAAAACCCTACAAAAATAAAGCTTTTGTTTAAGAAAAATCTTAACGGACACTTGACAAATAAGCCAATCTTCAGTAAATGAATAATCATTTTTAGGTGAGAGAGCAAGTAAACTTTTCTAACATTCACACAGTTCTGGATGGAGAATGGGGCAAATTCTGTTAAAGTTCTGTGATCAGTGGGCAATTCCCTCTATGCATCGTGTATGATAACAACCTACAACCCTCAGGAACTATCCTAAACCCTTAATTTAGTGTAGCTGCCGTTTTTTAAGGAGATTAGTCCATTGCCTCGTCGCTACCTATTCACGTCCGAATCGGTTACAGAAGGTCATCCCGATAAAATCTGTGATCAGATTTCCGATACAATCCTAGATGCTCTACTCACCCAAGACAACCGTAGTCGTGTTGCCGCAGAAGTGGTGGTTAATACCGGATTAGTATTGATTACGGGTGAAATTACCTCCCAAGCCAATGTAAACTACGTTGATATAGCCCGCAAAAAAATTGCTGAGATTGGCTATACCGACGCCGATAACGGCTTCTCCGCCAATAGCTGTTCTGTCTTAGTCGCCCTGGATGAACAGTCTCCAGATATTTCTCAAGGGGTCACCACCGCTCAGGAAAATCGAGACAAGTTGAGTGACGATGAACTCGATGGGATTGGTGCAGGCGATCAAGGGTTGATGTTTGGTTTTGCCTGCAACGAAACCCCAGAACTTATGCCTATGCCCCTAAGTCTGGCACATCGCTTGTCTAGGCAGTTAACCGCCGTTCGGAAGTCCGGACAGTTGCCTTACCTGCGTCCCGATGGCAAAACCCAAGTGACGGTACTCTACGAAGATGGCAAACCCATCGGCATTGATACCATCTTAATCTCAACCCAACACACCGCCACCATTGACGAGATTTCCAGTGAAGCGGCTGTCCGAGACAAAATTAAACAGGATCTCTGGTCAGCGGTGGTAGAACCCGCGTTTGCAGATATTGAGATTAAGCCAGATGATAGTACCCGTTTCTTAGTCAACCCCACCGGGAAATTTGTGATTGGTGGACCCCAAGGCGATTCAGGTCTCACCGGACGCAAAATCATTATTGATACCTACGGTGGCTATTCCCGTCACGGCGGTGGAGCATTTTCCGGTAAAGATCCCACCAAGGTAGACCGTTCTGCTGCCTATGCTTGTCGCTATGTAGCCAAAAATATTGTGGCAGCAGGTTTAGCCGAAAAGTGCGAAGTTCAGCTCAGTTATGCCATTGGTGTTGCCCGTCCCGTAAGTATTATGGTGGAAACCTTTGGTACGGGTAAGGTTGAAGAAGAGAAATTGCTAGAACTGGTACAACAGCATTTTGAACTGCGTCCAGCCGGGATTATTCAATCCTTTAATCTGCTGGAACTCCCTAAATTACGAGGGGGTCGTTTCTATCAAGATGTCGCGGCTTACGGTCATTTTGGACGTCCTAATTTGGATTTACCTTGGGAACATACCGATAAAGCGGAACTCCTTAAAGAAGCCCTCAAACCATCGTTAGCCAGCGTGTAAGCCGATTAATTTAATAGTTAGATCCCCGACTTCTTGAAGAAGTCGGGGATCTGAAGAAGGCGAGTAGGAATTGATTTTGTCGGCTCTATCAGCGAAGATTTCCATCTATTGATAGATGCGCCTTCGCAACGTTTCAACTAGCTTGAGAGTGAGAATTAAAGAAAAGAAGGACAAGTTAAAGTATGGCAGCTTCAAATCCGCTCAAAGGCACTGATTTAGTTGATTGTGCTAAAGCGAACGCCAAGCAGGGACCCGAAACAGCCGCGAAACTCTGTGGCTACGGAGACGATATCTCAACCTTTACAGCGGAACTCAAGAAAGCCTGTGAGGGTATGGGTATCGAAATTGATCAAGTCAGCGATTTAATGACTGAGCAGCAGGCTCGAATTAAAGGTGACACTGAAGTTATTGCTCCGGAAACACCAACCAACCTTTAAATAGGTGAGGACGTTTCAAGTTAACGGTGGGGATCGTCATACTCGAAGAGCGCGAGAAGCAAGCTATGTCATTGGTCAAGATTTGGAGAATAGACCCAAAAATGATGTAGGGGCGGGTTTTACTATTATCATTTCTTCCCTCACCCAAATGCAACTAAACCCGCCCCCCAGCATCTCCGCACCTCTGCACCCTTATTCCCCTATCTCTCATCCCTAACCCTTAAACCTTCGCCGTTTCTGCAAAGCGAATCTTGAGATAATCGTCCTCAATCTTGGCACCAGCAGGTTTCAGTGCAGCTAAGGCTTGGGGGAGGACGAGATTGCGACGGTGATTGCCAATCCGTACATTTAGCTCATCCCCTGTTTTATTCAATTGGATATGGTCTTTGGGTACACCGGGTAGATACAGTTCTAAACTATACTCGTTTTCATTTTGGACAACCCGAATTGTGTTTTCCTGGTAGTAAACCTGAGTTGGGTCTTCTTCCCCATACAAGGTTTGCTTGAGTCGTTCTAGCGCCTCAAGTCCGCACATCTCTTCCGCAAACAGAGGAACTTCTTTAACCGGAAGCGGACGGAAGTTTTGGTGGATTTCCTGGCGATACTCGTGTTGATGGTCTTTCCAATGTTGGAAGAAGGGGTCGCTCACTTGGTCGGGGATAATCCGATTGGCGACGACTAAATCGGTGGAAACATTGTATAAACTTAAGTAGGCGTGGGCGCGGAGGGATTCCTTAATCACCATTCGTTCTGGATTGGTGATTAAGCGGACTGAGGTTTTGGTGTTATCGGTAAGAACTTTTTCGAGCTGTTCAATTTGCTCGTAGAATTCATAAGGAGCGTCCATGACCTCATTATCAGGTAACGAAAATCCCGCGATCGGTTTGAACAGGGGTTCAACCAGGGGTCTCAACGCCACGGACATTTTTTGCAGGGGTTTATAAAAGCGACGCATATACCACCCCCCAACTTCCGGTAAGCTGAGAAGCCGCAGTGCGGTTCCTGTAGGTGCTGAATCGATAATTAGCACCTCGTACTCCCCTTCGTCATAGTGACGCTTCATCCGCACCAGACCGAAAATTTCATCCATTCCCGGAAGAATCGCTAACTCTTCCGCCTGCACCCCTTCGAGTCCCCGTGCTTGCAGTACCTGGGTAATATAGCGCTTCACCGCACCCCAGTTTCCTTCCAATTCCATCAGCGCATCCAGTTCCGCACCCCAAAGATTAGGACGGACGAGTCGGGGTTCGTGACTGAGTTCCAGGTCGAAACTATCGGCGAGGGAATGAGCGGGATCTGTACTCAGCACTAAGGTTTTATAACCCAATTCGGCACAACGCAGACCTGTGGCTGCGGCGACGGAGGTTTTACCGACTCCGCCTTTGCCTGTCATCAAAATTACTCGCATAGATAATTTCGCTCACCTGAGAAACCTTTACATTTATTTACTGTATCGGGTTTTCACCGAAACAGTTGCTTGAGAACATCCAAGCGGGGGATATCCCAATAATCGATATGGGAAGAAATTAGTCCATCTGCATTTAGACGTAATTCGCTCCAACCGGGGATAGAAATTCGCGGTTTCCAGGGGAGGGGTGTGGTCCAGCTTAAAGTCCAGCGCGTTTTGATGGTATCGCCGGATTGAGAAATGTCGTGCAGGTCGAGTTGGGGATTGATGAACCAGGTGTGGATGAATCCAATCATTTGTTTGTAGCGATTAAGTCCCCGGAACTCGTTGAGGGGGTCTTTGAAAAAGACGTCGTTGGCATAGAGGCTGTAGGTTTGGTCAACGGGGAAGCGTTGATAATCCTGTTTGAGGATTTCAATAATGTCTCTATTTGTCATTTATTATCGCTGATATGTTATTTTTTTTAACGATATCATACGTAGTCGGACACAATTCAACTTAAGCGTGAGGACAAGGGAATAGGGAACAGGGAACAGGTAGGATTTGATCTTAGTCCAGCGCACCGAATGTATATCCAGGTAATTCCGATAATAGTAAACTCATCCCACTGAGTCTTTGATGTGGAATGAGTTTAAAAGTTGACTGAAGGTTTATTTAGGGACTCGTGCCAAAAATTTTTTCCTTGAAAGACTTAACTTGTAAAGCTAAGTCTTGACGGTTGGCAGCACTGAGCAAATAGCGGCAAATAAACCAACTTACATAAGCAATGCCAATTATCTCTAGGAATAAGCCTATGAAGGGAATCGTATTAATCGCATTCAGGACAGCCAGACTTAGTTTGAGACTGGTTAGGGCAGCTATAATCCAAGCCGCCGTGATAAAAATTTGCTTGGTGTTCGTAACTCGGTTGTTTAGGTGAGCAGAGAGAGTCTCTATCGTCTCGATCAAGGTGGAAATGAGTTGAACCCAAGGCTGTTTTTTTTCTTCTGTGAGAACTTCGCTGGTGATTTCCGGATGGCAGGTTTCCGAGTTGGAGTTAACTGGCTGTTCAGGGATTGCCATTTTAGCAGTCATTGTTTTTATTTGGAGAACGACAATGCGCGAATGATGGGAGTAAGGGAATGTCGAGAACAAGGAGAGCGTCTTAAAATTAAGTATTAAACTCTGATGTTAGCTCAATCTATTACTTTACTCCCTAGCTTTTTTTAGTGTATTTAGGAGGAGCGATGCGGGTCAATAGGATTGCTAAATCAACATAAAATTTTAGTCATTTATTTATGATTGCTTCAGACTATTCTACGGCAACTTAATCTCTCTGGAAGGGTTATCAGTAGTCGGACAAAAGTTTTGGGTGCTGTGCAAAGTTTTGTAAATATTGCTCAAATTCCCTTGGCGACTGCTATAAGTTGTTGGGTTTCGTCCCTCAACCCAACCTACAACGTTGACATGTACCCTGTAGAAAGGCTTAGTCTTCTACAATGTCTAAGTATTGAATGAGCGCACTCAAAGCATGTTGTACATAATCAATGCGTACTTCAGTCACACGACGATTAAACTTTTTGGCATCAGGAGTATCTGCAGCGATTTGGTCTACAGCTCTGGGAAAGGCTCCAAGGAAGTTTCCCTCTTTAACCTGAGCGCGGAGTAAAAAGTTGATACCGGGCGGTACAGCAGACTGAATACGCTGACGTATTTCCTGATTAGCCGGGAGGAACATCAGAGCCGCTTGCAATCCTTCTAAACGGGTTGCGGTGGGAGTGACTTTACCCTGTTTGGAAAAGCCACCATTATAGTTAGGCTGCTGAGGATTTCTAATTTGCTCGGTTAGTATTGTTTCGCAAATCTGAATGGCATGGTTGATTAACAATTCTTTCGATACAGGTAATTCTTTCTCATTGGTTAGTGAGAGTAGTTGAGCCGTCGCCAGTAACGCCCAATGGTCAGCCGGGATGTTGGTTTGCGCTTCACGAGTTTGAGCAAGATAGGCTAAGGCTTTAGCCGCCGCATTGAGCCAAATCTGAGACTGCTCCTGTTCATAAAGCATCGCGAGTCCTAAAGCAGCCTCACCCGGATAATAAAGGGATTGCCACTGATCCCAACGTCCTCCCTGAGAGGGGATGTATTTTGAGTAAAAACTGCCATCTTCTTTTTGCATATAAACCAGGAATTGCCCTAACTTTTGCAAATCTGAGCGGGCGGTAAATCCGGGCTGAATTTTCTCCATACTTAATAAAGCGACTAAACCCAGACCTGTACCTCCTAGCTTGACTTGGAGAGGATTTCCGCTGTGATTTACCTCGGGTTCTGACCAGACGGCTAGCAGATTATTCTGATCCGGTAGAGGATAAATGGGTTGATCTCGCAGATATTGACTGGCTTTGGCTAAGACAGAACGTACCTGGGGATCAGGGTGTCGCTGATAATAAAGGGTTAGGGCGTAGATTGTGCCAGCATGACGGAGAATATTATATTTTTCCTTAACCTTCACAGCAGGATTCATGTTCAGGCGATACTCAAACCTGCCATCGTCTTTTATCTGCTGAACGAGATAGTGGGCGGCTTGGTTGGTCGCGATTTGAATACGATTAATGTCTAGAATGGTGTTTCCTTTAATGGTGAATACAAGGATCAATAAACAACTTAAGAGGGTAACGAGAGTGAAATTGACTTGCTTTCTCAAGAGAAAAACGAAACGTTGCCAATACTACATGGTTAGACCTATTTTAGGGTCTGCTGATCAGTCTTGTGGGGGGGTAAGGAGCAGGGGAAGCAGGGGGAGCTGGGGGAGCTTCGTCCCTTCACTAGGATTAACCCTACGTCTGGTGTCAAGTTACTTACACAAATCTTAATGGAAAAACCTAGCTGTCAATCATTGCGATCGCGAATCGCTATCATCGATTAGTTCTGCTACTGCAAGTGATCATAGCCATAATAATCAAAAACGCAATAACATACCATTAGTCATTCCCACTTCTCAACTATGACGTTCTATCGCTGGCTTCCTATCTTTTCCACCCTGATTTGCCTGGTTGCCCCAATCTCCAATCCAGCAACAGCGCAATCCTCCTCACCGTCTGAAAGTAGCTGTCCAGCACCTGCCCTTTCGCGCTTGCAGCAACACAAAGTCGCGCCAGGTGAAACATTAGATAGTATTGCTCAACGATACAGCCTGATTCCAGAAACCTTAGCAGAACTCAATCCTAGCGTGTCAGGAAAATCCATGCCCGTAGGTCGAGAGATTCTGATTCCTCCCTTTAATGGGATTCGGGTACAAGTTCCGACGGGGGCGAGTTGGCAAGACTTAGCCGAGGCGTATGGTATCCGGGCTGATATTTTATTTGAGGTCAATGGCTGTACGCTACAACCACCAAGCGTTATTTTTGTCTCAGGGGTGAATTGGGTACTGGCAAATCGCAAACCTGTGGAAAACTATACTGGATTTGCTGGTTATCCCTTGCCCGCGTTAGCGCCCATGGGGTTTAATTACGGTTGGCATCAAAATAGTGATGGACAAACGCAGTTTCACAGTGGTATTGATCTCCTGGCAGACCCAGGAACCTCTGTGTTAGCCGTAGATTCCGGTACAGTTGCCTTTGCAGGTCAACAGGGAACCTATGGCAATTTAGTCGTGATTAATCACCAAGGTGGACGCCAAAGCCGTTATGCTCATTTAAGTCGCCTTTCGGTGAGAACGGGTCAACGAGTTAAACCGGGAACACCCCTAGGGACGGTAGGTACTACAGGACGCCCAGACATTGACCAACCTCATCTGCATTTTGAAGTTCGCTTCAATGCGCCTGCGGGTTGGGTAGCGCAAGACCCAGAGTTACATTTGACAGCAAGACCGATAAATGACGAATGACAACAAATGACGAATTTCATCATACCCTTACGGCGCAGTGGAGCCTTGTTGCTGTCGGTGGGTACGGTCAGCTTTTTGTGCGGTATGGGGTATGGTGTTGTCCAAAGCTATCCTGAACCCCCAGCAGAACCAATCATTCAGCCTGAATCGGATATTCCTACAGAACCGCCGCCGCCGAATGTTACGGTTCAAATTAAAGCCGTGGGTGATATTATTCCTGGCACGAATTATCCTCAGAATAAACTACATCCCAATCAAGCGGTTCTCTTTCAAGCCGTTCAGCCCAGCCTGCAAGGTGCTGATTTATTATTTGGTAATTTTGAGAGTACCTTAACCAATTATCCCTATTCCGCTAAGTCGATAGGAGGATTAGTTATTGCCTTTCGCACGCCGCCTGATTATGCCCCCTTGTTAAAAGAGGTGGGCTTTGATATTATGAGCGTTGCCAATAACCATTCTTATGATTTCTCCCGTCAAGGCTTTGCCGATACTATCAATAATTTGGAACAGGCTGGAGTTAAAGCCTTAGGCGAAAAAAATCAAATCCTTTATGCGAATATCGATGATTTATGGATTGCCTGGATTGGCTTTAGTTATTTTAATTATCACAATTCCTTAAATAATTTACCTGCGGCTATCGCATTAGTGGAAGAAGCCAGCCAAAATGCCCATATCGTAGTTATTTCTGTCCATGCGGGGGCAGAAGGCACTGGGGCAATGCACGTTCGCAATCAAACGGAGTATTTTTTTGGCGAAAATCGTGGCAATCTGGTTAAGTTTTCCCGGACGATGATTGACCACGGTGCTGATTTAATTCTCGGACATGGACCTCATGTTCCTAGAGCGTTAGAACGTTATCAAGGGAAGTTAATTGCCTATTCTTTAGGTAATTTTATGGGATATCGGACGCTCTCGACTCAAGCTCAATTGGCGTATTCTCTAGTATTAGAGGTGGAGTTGGATAATCAGGGTGATTTAGTTTCGGGTCAAATTATTCCAATTATGCTCAATCGTCAGGGGATTCCTTATCCTGATTCCCAAGGTCGCACAATTAGACTGATGCGCCAGCTTACTCAGAGTGATTTTCCGAATACTCCGTTACAGATTGATTCAACGGGTCAAATTATGCCTCAGTAATAGTCATTGGTCATTGGTCATTGGTCATTGGTCATTGGTCATTGGTCATTGGTCATTGGTCATTGGTCATTGGTCATTGGTCATTTGTTATTGGTCATTGGTCATTGGTCATTGGTCATTGGTCATTTGTTATTGGTCATTTGTTATTGGTCATTGGTCATTGGTCATTGGTCATTTGTTATTGGTCATTTGTTATTGGTCATTGGTCATTGGTCATTGGTCATTGGTCATTGGTCAAATAATTATTCACTTGGAAAGGGCGGGTTTAGTTACATCAGGGTCAAACACAAAGGATAATAGTGAAACCCGCCCCTACAAATTAAAAAACTCACGCGCCATGCACTCGAAAGTGGTGAAGGGTCAAAATTATTTTATTCTTCATCCTTTTTTTGACTGGGATTTTTCACGTCAGAAAATCGTTCTTTGAGTTTATCACCAGCGGCTTTGGCTTGGTCGGTGAGGTGATCGGTAACCTGGGGAACATTTTGTTTGAGGGATTCTACATGCTGAAGCGTTTTATTGTAGTCACTGCGAATGAATTCTGCGGCTTGACTCATGCGTTCATGGACGCCTTCGGTATATTTCTCACTGTTTTTTACAGCTTTCTCTAGGACAATGATCCGCTTTTTTCCCACACTGGAAACGGCGGCGGGTGCAAGGGTATAAATCCCGTCCATGATTCCTTGCCAACCACTGGAGGAATATAAGTAATTAACAACGGCTCCAGTTTCGGGTTCAATTATATAATCAACGAGTTTGCCAACTTTATTTCCAGCATCCGTCCAAACTTCTACGCCAATGCGAGAATCCAGGGGTTCAAGGGTTTCTGACTCTGTTTCCTCCTTCAGGCTGTTGACAAGAATACTATCGCTGCCAATAGTATTGACTTGTTCCCAGGTAAAGTGGTGTTTTGTGCCGCCGAGAAACCCGGACTTGCAGGTTAACCCAACGACGCGGTGGGCTTGGAAATCAAGCCATAGCTGTGTCACTCGACCGACTTCTTCAGCCGTATGACGATTTAAGACTAATCGGTTTAGGAGTTCGCTTTGCTTGAGAACTGCGGCTTTTGTGGACATCAGACACCTCGCTTGGGCTATTCTTGAGACAATGTGACTTGCCGTTCGATCAAGTGGTTTGTGTTGTGTATTTAGATTTTAGCTGACAACGGATGCGATTATTTTTAATTTTAGCGGTTATTATCGCCATCTTAGCGATTATCTTTGCGTTGCAAAATGCTGTGCCTATCGCTATAATTTTAGGAATTTGGCGAATAGAGATATCCTTAGCGTTAGTCCTTGTCTTAACCTTAGGGGTTGGCGTTGTGGTGGGATTATTGGTATCAGTACCGTCCCTGATGCGGCAGAAGTGGAAACTCGCCCATCAGAAGCGACAGAATAAAGACTTAGAGAAAGAATTAAATGAGCAAACTCAGCAACTGGCGAATCAGCAAAAACGGATTGATTATTTGGAGAATAGCTTGAAGTTTAATCGGGATTCTGCTGAATCAACGGATCAGGATTTTGACAAATGACAAATGACGTAGCTTGCTTCTGGCGCAAGCGAGTATGACAAAGGACAAATGACTAATCAATTGTGGCTTAAGTGTAGCGCCAGTATGACCTGTGATAATCCATAGTAGGGCGCGAATGCTGTCACGAAGAATCCGTAGCCAGGATTCAGGGGGTTGGTTGGAGGGTACGGAGACAGGGGTGAAGGTGATGCTTTGGCTTCCGAGAACCAGAGTCGCGATCGCTTTGGCTCTGGGTATATGATAGTCTGAGGTGATTAGGTAGATATGTTTGATTTTTCGGCGTTTGAAGTCAGCCACGAGAGAGGTAAAATTGGTGACAGTATCGACGGCGCGATAGTCGAGATGAACGCGCTGAGTTGGAATATTGGCGTTTTGGAAAATAGTATAGGTAATATCAGGGGGTGAACCACTGGAAACCCAGATGTCTAGGGAGGGGTGAGTTTGGGCAAATTGGGCGGTGAATCGTTCGCGATCGCGCCCACCGCCTAAGGTTAGAATAGCTTGGGGATCAGGGGATTGGTATTGTGCGATCGCCAGCCGCAGGGGAATGATACTGAGTAGAAGCAGGATCAGAGTAGCGCTGGTTAGACAGCATCTCCATTTAAATAGATGACGGCAGATTTTCACCAGACTATTTGTACTAGCGGGATAGGGGGAAATGTCACTGATTTGACGGCTGATCAATAATTACTGAGATGATCAGGCAAAGGTTTCCCCTCGATTATTGCAGTATAGACAGAAATCAGATTTTGAGCGATCACCTTCCAGGAATATCGATGACTCACCAAGCGCTTACCATTCTCGCCGAGTTTATGGCGTAGATGAGGAGAGTTTAGCAAAGTCGCGATCGCATCAGTAAGAGTCTCAACCTCTCCCTCTACAACTAATCCAGCTTTAGCTTCGGCAATTTCGGGTGAAATTTGTACACCGGGGGTAACGATCACAGGTAATCCAGCCGCCATTGCTTCGGCTACTGCTACTCCGAAATTTTCCGAAAAAGAAGGGAGGACAAAGATATCCGAACCTTGGAGGAGTAAGTTTTTATCTTCACCTGTGACAAAACCAGCAAATGATGTATTTTTAGTTAAACCAACCGAGGCGACTAATTTTTGTAGATAATTTACATAGTCGGGTTCACCTGAACCCGCCAATATCAGGTGAAAATCATAGCTTTTAACAGTGAGTTGGCTGAGGGCTTGGATTAATAAATCAGGACGCTTTTTATAGTGCAGGCGAGATAAAAAAAGTACGATTGGCGTTTGATTCGGTATTCCATAACTCTGATGTAAATTCTGTTTAGCCTCTGGGCAATCTGGAAGTAAGTTCACCCCTAGAGGTAAAGTAACGGTAGGAGTTGAAATGCCAAATTTACGCACATCTTGGGCTTCATTAGCTGACGTGCAGTGAATAGCGGCGGCACGGTTGAGATTGTGACGCTCAATTAGGAAGGTATATAATTGTTTTTTTAACCGACTTTGCTCCAATGCCCAAGGGCTGAGTTGACCCATTGTACGGACGGTATAAGGAGTTTGATACCAGCGAGCGATCGCACCAGCACAGGTGGAGGCGTAGGAGAAAAGATAATGGTTATCTAAGATATCATAATCCTGAATATGTTGCCATAACCATTGAGTCAGTGCTGCCGAGAAGATAAACTCTTTTAAAGGCGGAGAAAATCGCGGCAGAAACCAAACAGGAACCTGTTTATATTCAATGCGTTGATTTAAGGGTACATCTAAAACTGTTGCACCGTTGTCATTAGTGGTAACAATTTCAGTATCAATTCCCCATTCTCGCAATGCTTGAACTAAGTTTAATACAACTTGTGTAGGACCCCCTAAAGCTGGACTAACGGAGGGAATAACGTGTAAAACTCTCACCTATTGAACTCCCAGTTCCGTTGTTTGGAGTAATTCTGCCAAAGTTTGTTGAAAGCGATCAAACCCGTATATTTCGATAACTTTCTGACGCAAGACTTCAGGTTGATATAGAAGGGGATGGGGATAGATACCTTGCAAGATTTGAATGATGGTTTGGGTGATCTCACCTATATTATCAGGATTGACCAATACACCCAATTCTCCTTGACAAAGTGCATCGATTGCTCCATCCTGATTACCACCAATGGTAGGCTTACCACAAGCTAGGGCTTCCAGGTAAACAATGCCAAATCCCTCACCTTTACTGGGCATAGCAAACACATCACAAAGATTATAATGATCACACAGTTCCTCATCGGGAACAAAGCCAGTTAAGGTGACACAATCTTGAAGGTTGAGGTTGGTGATGAGTTGTTCAATGCGGGCGCGATCGCTACCCTGACCAACTAGGATATAGTGAACGTGAGGAACCTGACGCTGAATCTCTGGTAGCACTTGAAGGATATGGTCATATCCTTTGTACTGTTCACTACTATCCAATCTAGCCACCGTTAAAATAATCGGCTGTTGTTCAGTCAGGTGATAACGCTTCAGTAGATGTTGAGGTTTGGGGGCAATTTGGAAGCGAGTAGCATCAAATGTGTTGGGTAACACTGAGATTTTAGCCGGATCAAGGTGTTGTTCGTTGAGGAGGCGATCGCGGGTATAATGGCTGACAGCTAGAATCCGGTCAGCGTAGTGTAAAGCCCTTTTTAAGCCAGAGTGTTCGATGTTCCAGGCTTCTACACCATGGGCAACTGTCCAATAGGGGATACCTGTCATCCGTTTTAGCCAATACGCTGCTTTTGTGAAATGGAGGTGTGTAGCTATCACTAGATTAGGATGTTGCCAAAATCCATGTCCTAAAATTTGAGCGGCAAATACCAGGGTTCGTAGAGGTAGGGGAAAGGTTCCGGCACAATGAAATCGAGTGGACTTGAGAAAATCGGGTGATGCACAAGTATCGTGCTTGAGAAACACTTCATAACGTTTGTTAAAATACGAATTTTGTAAACTTTTTAACAAGAAATATGAATAAACTTGAATTCCACCTTTGAATTCAAAAATATTAGGTATCCAAAAATGAATTAAATAGTTGTCTTTATCATCAATCATTGGTTATGTAAATTTAATACGAATTTGCATTATATTGTGTCATTCTGAGCGAAGCGAAGAATCTCGCCAGATGCTTCGCTACTGTTCCTTCCCTTCGATCAGAACTCCGATCAGCATGATAAATTACCTCTTTGACTGCAATTTGGTATAATTGTTCCAGATATTTTTTACGCATTGAGCTAATTTTTTACGATAAAGCTGCCAGTTTAATTGTTCAGCCTTCCGTCGGGCTGCTCGTCCCATTTCAGCTAATTCTTGTGGATGATGATAACACCATTCTAATTTTTCTTTCAGGGCTTCAACATCTCGAATTGGAACAATAAAGCCTTCGACGCCATCTGTAAGAATATCAATGCCAGCCGTGTGCGGTGTCGTAATTACTGGAATGCTGCATGACATTGCCTCTAGTAACACCAGTCCAAACCCTTCAACTAGAGATGGAAAAACTAAAACATTAGCTGCACTATAATATTGATTTAAGGAAGCATGAGGCACAGAAGGCACATAACGAAATATTTCTCTATATTGAGCGAACCCTACTTCAGGAAACTCATTAATTCCCACTAATAATAATTCAGCTTCCGGTAACTGTAACTGTTGCCAAGCTTCCAATAAGTAGTGAACTCCTTTGCGGGGACTGACACGACCGACAAACAAAGCTCGGAACAGGTTATCTGGTTTGGGTTGAGGTTGAAAATAGTCAATTGGCGCACCGTAGGGAATAATACTAATTTTTTCGGGTTTTACGCCAATCTCTAGTAAAGATTTTTTAGTAAATGAAGATGCGACAAATATATGATCTGCTAACTGGACTTCCTGCTCCTTACGCTCAATCTTCCAAGCAGGCTCCTGAATCGCTTGCAGTGCTGGTGCTAACTCCGGGAATCGTTCCGCTTCTTCCAATTGGATAGCTTGACTCAGACGGTAAAACGGAATAGGCAAATCGTATAAACATAGGATACCCTGTTGCTTGGCAGCTTGGAACGTAGTAGCTGCACCATCTTCGTAAGCGTAGACAGCATCAAGATTTTGTAGATGATGATTAGCAACATGGTAATCTAAGGAAGCGTAAACCCAATTAATGGGTCTGTGTTGTCCAAAGCCTAAATGCTGACTAAGACCTGTTTTTACCAGGGCTACCCGTAGAACTTCTTGCCAGAGATGAGTTCGTATGGGGACTCCATTAGGAGGAATCCAAGTACGCCGTTCTAGTTCTTGGGTAATACGATTACTAACTTTTGAAGGCAATAGGTTTAACAAATGGGTTGCAGACGACTGTGGATTGTAGGCAATGGTTGTAATGACTTCATGAAGTAATCCCACTTCTGATAAAGCAAGTGCTGCATTTCGGGAATTTGGATTACTGGTAGGGTGAATCAGTGAAATACGGGGTTTGAACATTTTGTTTTAACAGATACTGCTGCCAATTCTCGATTTGTTCTAGTCGAGGTAATAGGAAGATAAAGCCGCTGAGGAACCAGTAGTAGACAGAGAAGGTATGGTGAAAGACGAGTGAACCATTGAGCTGGATAGCGTGGATGAGGAAAGCCGCGAGAGCTAACTCCCGTAGGAACGGTCTTTTTAATTTACGGAATACCAGCCAAAGGGCAATGAATAAGCTAATCCTTAAACCATACCAAAGTCCAAAACCAATTGGACCCTGTTCCAGCGCGACTCGCCCCATTTCTGATTCGTAATAAGTGGGAATAAATTCGCCGCGTGGCAAATTGAAAACTCGGCGAAGTGCTGGTGCGGCTTGGTGGGTAGAACCAGTGCCATAGCCATCCAGTTGTTTATATCGGATGAACTCGAAGGGTTCTGTAAAACTACCGACAATACGTGCAGGTATATCTTGGTTTGATGTTGTGCGTAACCAGAAGGCATCGATAGCGGGCTGAAACCAGATAGCCGCAGCTAGAGTCACAATCAGGATTGGCAGTACTAGTTTTTTAATCAAACGAACCAATTTCGTGGGCTGAAGCAAGCCTTTAGTCACTAAATAGCCCAATAAAAATAAAACTAAAGCAATGACGACACCGCGAGAACCCGTCATCAAAGAATTAACAATAATTAATAAGAGTTCAATAATAGAGAGCCACCTCCACATCTTTGTCTGCTGAGTTAGCAGTAAGGGGATGAGTAGACCGAAACAGAATAATAGGTAGATGGAGTAACCACTGAGGTAAGAAAACGTTCCCGTTACTCGGACAGCAGATGTTACTCCAAATGTAGCGACATCTGACACTTCTCCAGGAGCGTATACGTTAAGTGGACTAGAAGCAGGGCTAAAAAATTGAGCTATGCCCAATAGACCTACAGGAATGACTAATAATAGAAAATAGCGCAAAAAATTATATAATTCTTCTTCTGACTGGAACAGAGTAGGAATTATCCACATTAGGGGAATATAGAACAGGTAGCCCCTGAGTCCAAATAATCCTACAATTGGAGAACCTAAGCTGGGGTTTAATACCTGAAATATACACCATCCAGCTAAAATTAAAATTAAAATGTTAATAAAGTTATTTTTTAATCTAAAATTTCTACTATTTTTTAGTAAGGCAAAATAGTTAATATAAGCTGTAACCAGAATAATGTCCTTCAAAAAATAAATCAAGTCGCTAGCTTCTGGTAATAACCACTTTCGGATTGCTCCCTCAAGCACTGAAATCACTAATACGGCTTTGACTGCACGACGCCAGTTGAGAGATGAAAGATAGATTATGCCAACAAGAGCGAGTAAACCAATTAGCTGTTTCACGAAATAGCCTCCTCAAAGACTTGCAAATAGGATTGTGCTACTACGGCTTTTTTGTGACAAGATAAATGTGATTTTGCATTTTTCCTATAAATCGATAATTTATCCGGATTAGTCAATAAATCGGTTAGGACTTGAGTTAAAGCGTTTACATCACCATTCGGGAAAGTCACGCCGCAAGAACCGATGGCATCTTTGAGTCCTCCTCCCTCAGAACCGACGACAACGCAACCACAAGCAATACCTTCGAGAGCAACCACCCCAAAGGGTTCATCATATAGAGACGGAATAACCATGATTTTATGCTCATTAAGGATTTGTACCAATTCTTTTCCAACTTTAGCGCCCATAAAATTAACTTGCTTATTCAGTTCTAAACTCTTAGTTTTTTGACTCAGTTTTAGATATTCTGCGCCATCTCCAACAACTGTTAGCTGAGGCTTTAATCCGCACTTTCTCAGCTCGACTAAAGCCTCCAGCAATAGTTCTATACCTTTCTCTGAAACAAGCCGTCCCAGAAACACAAGTTCTTTGGTTCTGGAGATTCCAGGCATGATCCGGAATAAATCATCACGGTAAGGATTCGATATGACAATGGAGGAATGCTGCAAATGATTAGCTATAGCTTGGCTAATTGAGATTGATATAGAAAAACGAACAAAAAAATGCTTCAGACGAACGAGCCAACCTGAAGAATTCCCGCCAATTCCAGTTGTAGTAGTTCCATCAACACATCTGATCCAGCTTTGATGGCGAATTATCCAAGGTCTATGAATGATTAAGAGAGGCCAAGCGTCCTTTAAGATAATACCATTGTGGAAATAAATATCACACCAATGCACAAGAGCCAAGAGCTTTAGCAAACTTGGCTTCCGAATTACTTCAAAGGGAAACTCTGATCCATCTACAGCAATATTGATTCCAGGAGTTTGTGTCGTAACTTTAACTTCATGTCCTAGGCGCGTAAACTCACGAGCTAAGATTTCAGCATTTGTTTCGCTTCCCCCTAAGCTGGGATAAAATAGGCGAGAAGACATTAGAATCTTCATAGTGATGATAGTTAATTTACTGCTTTAACACTAATTTTTTGAATTAAAAGACACAAAATATCTCCGGGAAGTTCATCTTGAAGTATTAAGGATAGAAGTGATGACATCATTTTTAATGAAGGGCGGGATGTTATCGAGCCTTTGAGTGGATAAGTACATTTATAAACTATCTTTAAGTTATAATTTTGCAAGATTCTATTTAAGGGTGTCATGAATACTGGATAAATATGTGTGGGCTCACCTTTTTGGTCAAATTGTCTTAAATTACCTGTTAGCAGAAGTCTCAATCGACAAAGTACCGAATTAAGATTAGGAGTAGTAATTAGTAAATAGCCTTCTGGAGCTAAGAGTCCGGATAAATGCTGGAAAAAGCGACCGGGATTTTCTAGATGTTCTATTACTTCAATTGAAGTGATTAAACCAAATTTTTTGTTTCCAAATCCTAAATCATCAGAGTCTATGTTAGCTTGCCAGCAAGTTGCTTTTTTCGTTTGTAGTTGTTCTATGTCGTTGTCTATGCCATACAGGTTCTTAAATCCAGCATTAGCTAAGCGTTCTAGCCAAGCCCCTGTGCCGCATCCAATATCTAAAATGGGTATATTATAAGTGATCGATTCAGGTATTAAATTCATCAAAAAATTATGTAGACCTGATACCATTGTGCGCTCTAAAAGCGGAGTGCTAGATAAATTGTCGTTTTTCATAATCAACCTTACACGAAGATTTAATTTTTATATACTTAAAATATTTGGATAATTAATATATTAATCAAAATGGAATTTCATTTGGCAGTTAATTATTTAAAATATAACACCAATTTCTCATGGCATATCTGTTAACAAATCTGCAAAGATTTTAGCTTGCACTGGCAAATTATGGCTTTGATACCAAGTGTAGGCATTATCAGCAATCGCCTGCACTTCTGCTATATTCTGTAATTCTGTTGCCTGTTCATCTGGAATCCAGTAATGTTTTTCTGATTCTACTCCATCGACTGGTAAGGTATTACAACAGGTATTAACAGGCAGCATACCATGAGCGCAGTAAGCAGCAAAAATAGTTGATTTTGCCAGAAAGTCGGGACTATAATCCAAAAATCCTGCTAAGGAGTTTGACAGAACAGTGCTAATTACCGATGCGGGTCGCTGTCCCATTTCCACTATTGGCACTCCATTAACTGGAGATAACGTGAGTCCCGTTGCTGCTCCAATATCTACGACTTCCTTTATTTTTAGCATCTTGCAAGTTCGACTTAATACGGCTAACGAATGTTGATAAATCCTTAATCTTCTATTACCTCCCCCAAACACAACTAAACGCCTCTGACGCTTGGCTAAAGGGAGCAAGTTTTTGGGTTCCCCTACATTGGAAAAGACAGGTATGGCAGAAATGTGGGTATGTTGGCTTTTGCTTAACTTGTGTAGAATATCCGCATAGAGTTGTTTGCTGGTGATCGCGCGATCGCTCAACCTCGCCAAACGCGCTACTAAGTTTCTTTGCCACGGCGATAACCAAAAGGCACTCGTCCAAGGTAGTCCAGAAGCATACAGTTCATGGAACATGGTAACTAAATGGTGATTGGCACTTGCGGTTCGCCAACGTTGTAACTCTTCTACTAACCATAATGGACAACCTCGCTGGGCGTAGCCGTAACCAACATAGTGTAACAGGACTGTACTTTTACCGCTAGGTAGCAAAGATAACAAAGTATTAGCCGAACGCTCAGTTACCTGGCTGATAGGAAATCCTTCAAGTTCGGGATTTCCTGTGCAAGTGGGATCTCCAACCAAAAAATGGGTTTCAATGCCGAAGTCTTGGCGGAGTTGGCGAGCTAGATTAAGTGCGTAATCTCCTACACCATCAATTGCTGGAGGTAACCTGGGTACAACTTGGAAAATCAACATAAACCTTCTGCTTTAAATAGAGTTAATTTTCAATAGTTTGTTGTATACACTGCAAGGGTTTTGCTCGTAAATTTACATGGTTGTCTTAAGTTGAATTTCAGGATTACCTATCTCGTCTTGTTGAATGCTTTTTAGACACATCAAATTTACATAGTAGAGGGTTACAAAAATAACCATCTATATTGGCTAAAATATATCCTACAAATATCCATAAAATTTAAGCTCTGAGTTTGCAACTTTACTTGCCCATTCAATTTCTCGGCTATCCCGTTTTTTGTGAATCCCGATAGAACGTGGGCTAGCTTTTTTAATTTTTGGGTAAAGTTGGTTATTCATTGTAGCACCAAAGTGTTCAACTATCGATTTACCATAAAAAAGAGGATCAGTCACTAAATCTTCATATTTCACAAATAGAACTCTACCACTCGCCATAACCTCTGGTTTGGTAAAGAAATCGTGACAACGGCGAACCATCTCTTTCCACATCCAGATTGCTCGTACATAAGGGGTGCAGCTTATAAATTCTTCTTCCTTTCCAGACTCAACCCACCAAGGAACATAACGATGATCGTATTGACGACCTAAGGGCATTTCCGATGTTCGTAAATGCATTAATTTTTGATCAGTAAGTACGTCATAGGTACGGACGAGGGAGTCAGCACAATCCCGACCATCTCGGTAGATATAGAGAATCCGGCAATTTGGTAATGCTTGATAAGTGAACTCTGGAGCAAAACTGAGAAAAGGTTCCTTATAAATGAAGCGTTTGACAATCCTGGTGCGTTGAAAAGTATCAATCAATTCTGGAATAGTCATACACCCTAAGAGCCACTTATGAATCGCGGCAAATCGTGAACCAGCTTCTGATGCTAGGTAGTCTTGGCAAGCAAATTCTAACCCAAAAGATAGGGATTCATAAATCTCTGGTGCTAACGGATAATTAACGATATGTGGAATAGAAATAGGCAATAGCTTTCCCGAAACGCATTCTGAATAAGGTAACGCTTGCAAAACTTGCATCAAGAAAGTTGTTCCTGAGCGGGGACAACCCAGCACTACACCATATTTGACTTCCATCAGTAATATAATTCAAGATTATTTTATGTTACGTAACCTTAATCGATTCTATCTAATATTTTTTCGGTAAAACTTACCGAAATGAATATGCCCACTAGACTGAGTTCCATATCCCTTCAAATCTAACTATAATGACAAATGCCATTCTCAGAAAGAAAAAAGATTCAAGCGCTAGGTATTTTACATCCATTTTTCTTATTGTTTTTATAAAAACAATATTGTTTAAGAGGCTTTTTAGGAAAGCCCTCACGTAATAAGTTGAGTTTATGTTATCTAATTCTTGTGGGTGTATAGACAAGTAAAGAAGGATTGATTCTTGACGTTGCTTGCTCTGTTGATAATCTGGCTTTTGTCTCCAAGGATGACAGACAGAAGCGGCTTTAATAAAGGAGTATTGGTATCCACAATTAGTGAGTCTTAACCTTAAGTCTACATCTTCCATCGCCGCATAGGGGAATCGTTCATCAAAACCGCCTAAAGATTCAAATAACTGCCGTTGAATGGCAAAGTTACATGACCAAAGATACCCACCCGACTCATTAGTCGGTGCAGTTTCCGCTAAACTACATCTAGGGCGGTCAACATAAACTCGCCCTTCAAAAACCAAACAAGGGGATTCAACTACTATAGCTTGCGTGTAGGCAGTGAGCCACTGGGGATCAGGTAAGCAGTCATCATCGGTGAATGCTAACCACTCTCCCTGAGCATACTTCACACCGTTGTTTCGGTTAGCAGCCGGACCTTTCCCTAGACCAGCCACCCATTTTGCCCAAGGATAGCACTCCTGAATCATTGCGGCGGCAGTGCTCTGGGAGCCATCATCAGTGACAATGACTTCATATTGGTCAATCGGTAAGGTCTGTCTGTCAGGTGATAGACAATCAAGACACTTAACTAGCAAGTCATTGCGATGATAGGTTGGGACGATAACTGAGAAAAGAGGCTTTGAGTTCATGTTACGATTTTTTTCAGGTCTAATCTATGTTTATTATTTGGCAATATTTCAAGATATATTTCAGACCTGAGTTTAATTGGGCAAATCACAGTAAAATTGATCAGGTTTAATTTTACTTCTCTTGGAGTAAGCTTAACCCAATCTTCATACAACGTTTCTGTACAATAGAGAACTTTTAGTTGAACTGTAGAAGATATCTAAAGCTATGGCACCTATTAACGGAACAGCAGCAAGCGAAACTCTGACCGGAACATCCGGAGACGACACCATTATTGGTTTTGGAGGCAATGACACTTTAATCGCTTTAGACGGCAACGATATTCTAGCAGGCTACCAAGGAAATGACTCGCTCGACGGCGGTAATGGCGACGACATCTTGAATGGTGATATTGGCAATGACACCCTCCGAGGCGGTGAGGGAAACGATACCTTGTCTAGCACGGGTTTTGAGACGAGTGGCGGGGATCTGCTAGACGGGGGCGTTGGGGCAGACAGCATTAGGGGTGGATATGCTCAAGATACTCTTATCGGCGGTGAAGGCGATGACTCTTTGTTTGGAGGACCTAATGATGACCGTCTAGATGGCGGTGAGGGAAGCGATACCCTAATTGGTCACAGTGGTCTGGATACTCTCATCGGGCGCGGTGGTGATGATTTCTATCGAGGGGTTGAACCTGGAGATGTCATTGTTGAAGCGTTTGATGGCGGCATAGATAAAGTTCAAAGTCAGCAGAACTATACATTGCCTGCTAACGTGGAAAACTTGCAGCTAATTCATAATGCCATAGTCGGTATCGGTAATGAATTGGCAAATTTCATGGCTGGCAGTTACGCCACAGCTAGCCTGGATGGCGGACTTGGTAGTGACACCCTGGTAGGAAGCGTAGGAGATAATGCGGACACCCTTATCGGTGGTGGTGGCAATGACTCTCTCTTCGGCGGAGATGGGGATGACACACTTGATGGTGGTAGAGGCAGTGACACCCTCGAAGGTGGCGATGGCAATGATACCCTCAATGGCGGTGTAGGAGTAGACAGACTGGTTGGCGGTGAAGGCAATGACTTCTACGTTGTAGACAATGCAACGGATATTATTGTAGAAAACGGGGGTGAGGGTACGGATGTAGTGGAATCTTCCGTCCTCTTTACCCTACCTGACAATGTGGAACAGCTAATTCTCACGGGAACTGGTAGCATTAATGGCATCGGCAATACAGAAGACAACATCATTGTCGGTAATAGTAGCAATAACAGACTTGCAGGTAGGGTAGGTGATGATAGCCTTATCGGTAACGGCGGTGATGACAGACTCACTGGGGATGAGGGGAATGATACCCTGGAAGGTGGTGAAGGAAATGACACGCTCAATGGTGGTGAAGGGGTAGACAGCCTGGTTGGAGGAAATGGTGACGATACCTACTTCGTGGACAACGACAGTGACACAATTGTAGAACAGGATAATGGAGGCATAGATCTGATCGTATCTACTGCCGACTATACCCTGAACGCACCCAACCTAGAAAACCTCACCCTCACAGGCAGTGCCACGACAGGAATCGGCAATGGACAAGATAACATCATCCTAGGGAATAGCAATGAAAATACTCTGAGTGGTGCAGGTGGGAATGACAGTCTTGTTGGAGATGAGGGGGCTGATTCACTCAGCGGCGGTGCAGGAACTGATTCACTCAATGGTGGAAATGCTGATGATACCCTCGACGGTGGTGCGGGGGCTGACACCTTAATCGGTGGCGATGGGAATGACCTATTCATCGTGGATGATGAATTTGACATTATTGGTGAGGGTTTTGATGGTGGTACGGATGAGGTTCGCTCTTCTGCTGCCAACTTTACATTAAATGCCAACATTGAAACTCTGATTCTCACCGGGTCTGAGGACATTAACGGTACAGGAAATAATTTATCCAATGAGATTACAGGCAATGAAGGCAACAACGTTCTCTCAGGGGGTCAGAACAATGACACCATTGACGGGGGTATAGGTAATGATACTCTCAACGGAGATCAAGGGTTTGATAGCCTCATCGGCGGACTGGGTGATGACAGCCTCGACGGAGGTGCAGGTAATGACACTCTCATTGGTGTGGATCTGGCTGGTGGTGCAGTGAACAATCAGATAGATGAACTGCGCGGTGGATCTGGCAGAAACCTGTTTATTCTCGGTCAGACTGGTAGTCAATTCTTCTACGTAGATGATGGAGATAATGGTTTTGCCGATATTCTGGACTACAGCAAACGTGTGGTTGATCAAATCCAGTTAGCGGGTTCTGCCAGTGACTATAATATTTTTGTAGATGGGTCGGATACCATCATAGAGCGTGCGTCTGATAGCGATCGCATTGCGATTGTCAGGAATGCAACGGGATTGATTCCAGGGATTCACTATAATTTTGTCGGTTGAGTTGGTGCTGTAAACACACAGCTAGATTTCAGTCAGGGCTTGCTTGGGCAAGCCCTTGTTGCTTAGGCATTTAAGCTGAACAGTGATTAGGCAAACTCTCAATTTAGGTTTGTATTAGACGATAAAATGCACGTTTACATCGTTGAGCGATCGCTCGCACCGACCAATTCTTCTGCCGATTTAACCAACTCCATTGCCTGACTTGCTCATCCCACTCGGTTTTTTCTGTAGAGGTGAGAAAATTGTAAAAAATCTGATTAATGGGTCGAGGGATATCCATTGGTGTTCCCGCCCAGTGAATCAAATAGGGTTGGCGCTGCGGATCTGTCCAGTAGGGCGCATACTCACCCGGATAGTCACCCGCCCACGTTGATTCCATGCGAATTGGGGGTAGAGTAAGATTTGTAATGTCAACCCTTGAAGCAAAAACAAGTAGGTTTAATCCAGGTTGTTCGTTATGGGAACATCGGAGACAGGTTTCTATAAAGTCCGATTGCAGGGCTGTGGCTTTCAGGGATTCTACTGTGAACAGAGCGCGATCGCAGGCAAATTGACCCGTGTTAAATACATCCCTTTGCCAAAGGGTGCTTTTACTGGACATCAAGCGCTGGGATGCTGGGGTGCAGGTTCCAGATGGATCGCGCCAATGACCACAGGAAGTGATAAAACCTGAATGAGATGCCAATACGGCTTCTGGATTCCTTAAAAAGCAGACATCGGCATCGACAAACTGGTAATTTCCTACTGTCGAACATTGGTACTTCCGCATTGCCGGGTGAGCTTGTTCACTGTTCAACCAGTTTGTTATCTCAGGAATTTCCCACCAGGTAGATCCTTCTGGAAGTTCAAAGAGATTATCATCGTAAGGAATGACCAAAAGCGGTAATTGGCAACCCGTCGCCCGTAGGGATCGCTCCATTGCCAGAAAGCGCAGTCGCACCTTCTGATTTGCCATTGAGATGATTTTTTCCAGCTTCATAACATTCACAGTTGCCATTCCTGTGCTAGCCTCGGCATTCCCTTTAAATACATCAAATGACGGACTGGAGTAATGAAATGCCGCAGAGCAATATATTCATAATCAACATCGTTTTCAAAGTAGAATTGTCTTTGAGCAGAAACAACATATCTATTTTTTGGTAGAGGTTTGGCTTGCGATTGCTGCATAAGTACAGCTAAAACTGTGGTTTCGCAAAACCAGGATTTTAAGGGTTCGTTGATATCGTTCAGGATTTCTTCAGCTAGATCAACTTCTAGAGAATTTTGAGGGACACACAAAAAACCTGTATTGATAGTTGGTGTGTATTCTAATCCTAGTATTTGTACTTTGTTTAATACAGTTGGGTCTGTTTTTACGCTGACAACATCTTGGATATACAATCCAGACTTTTCATAAATTGCATTAACAATTTCTGGTATTTCTCGAAAACATAAGACATCAGAATCACTATAGACTAAATTATATTGCTTTTGAAGAATTAAAATAGCTGCTAATTTTCTACCGAGGGGATGGTAGTCACCTAACTGGGCAACCTTGGGTGCAATAGATCGTAACTGTTCTAGTAGAGTAAGAGTAGAAGTCAGTTGTATTCCGGGAAACAACTCTTTAAGAGCTTGGATTTGACTCCCATGCAAGTCAGCATCGATCACCATCAATAACCCAGTATCAGGAGGTAAGTACCGCAGTAAACTCTGAACAGTCCAGGCAGCATCGCTAATTGCATTTGCAGTTGTTAAAACTGCCAATACGTTTCTGGCTTCAGGATTAACAGCAATCGGTGAAAAATAAAATACCTGATCTCGAATTGGGTAGTTTCGATGGGTCTCCCACCACCAGATATGTCTTGTTAATATCTTGCGAATTAAAAAACTACGAATGATGTTTCCCATAAAAAACACTCTATTGAGAATATTTTAGATATAGATTTTATAATTATATGCTGTTATGAGTCACATAATTTATAAAATTATAAAGTTTAGCCTGGACTTGTTTCTTTTCAAAATTTTCTTGAACTACTGCAAATGCTCGGCGAGCGAAATCATTGCTTTGAGATTGATTTTTTATTATATTTACTAATGTTTTTTTAATTTCACTAACTTGATTCATTTCACAAACCCAACCACAGTTCCATTTTTTAAGAAATTGATTACAAACCGAATAATCTGGTCCAACAGACAAAATAGGTCTTCCAGATGCCATATAGTCCGTTAGCTTAGTTTGAAAAGAAGAGCGCGTTAAAAATGAATAATCTGGCATAAATGAAGAAACAACTAACAATAAATTAGCTGACTGTAAACATTTATTAAGCCGATCATAAGGTATAAGCCTGCCATAAGACACTTGCCAGTAGTGCCATTTTTCTTTATGGCTAGACCAAAAAGACTCCTGAGTATGTAAAATTAGCTCAATACTTTTACCTTCCTGCCTCAACTCAAAAACTGCTTGAGCAAAAGTAGCTAATGCATCATAATGCATAGGCCAGATTGAGCCAGCATAAATTATCTTAAAAGTCCCTTTGTAAAAACTTTTAAATTCTGGCAGTTTTTTATCTGATAAGTCAATGGGATTATTAATAATCATTGAGTATTTCGGCATTAACTTATAGTGACTTGAAAAAGAATTTTTCAATTGCTCACTAATTAATAACCATGCCGAAGACTTTCTCAAAAGTTTATAAATGACTTGCTTGGCACTACCTGATATCCATCTTACGTGTTCTGCTCCTATCCAGTCATCCATAGCATAAATCACAACTGGACAATCAACGTGATTACTTAGATAATAGCCGATCAGGATAAACTGGATACTATTGGGGCAGATGACAAGTAATTGAGGTTTAAAGCTTTTAATATTTTGAATATACTTAAGTAAATTTATTTTTAAGATTTCAAAATTTATGACTTGTAATATAGGGTTAATTCTTTTGCCCAATCTATTGGACAAACAAGGTACAAATTCAGTCTCACATGAAATAGTTTGTTTTTTTATAGATGAAATAGTTGGATATTGATGTATATTTTTTCTAGATGAAAATAGTATTATACGTTCATAGGGATACTGGTCAAATAAATTTAACAGGGTTCGATTAATTCCTCCTCCTTTAGCACTTAAAGTGGCATCAGTAACTAACAATATTTTTGGCAGTTCCACTGATGCCAATTCATATCCATCTTTACTTCTTTCTATCATAATTAGCCATTAACCTATTTTTTTACATGCTACATATTGAATCATGTCGCTATAACTTGAAAGCAACTTTTTCCAACTAAAACGATCATATACACTCCGATGCCGCAGATAACACTTCGACTCATCATGTACTTCTACTAAAACTTTATAAATGAGATCAGCCAGACTTCCTGGCAATTCAAAATTAGCAAAATATCCCTCCTTTCCCAGAACAAAGCGAGCAACCTCATAATCATGAGCGAGACAGGGCAAACCATAAGACATTGCTTCTAAGAACACGCGCCCGAATCCTTCAGTTAGAGAAGCTAGCACGAAAGCATCAGCAACTCTATAGTAATCTGCCACCTGATGGGACGCAACAGTTCTGACTTGGAAATTATCAGTTCCTAATAGCTGATTACCTAACTGTAAAATTTCAGGAGATTGCGACTCTTGTTGTCCTAGCAATAAAAGATAAGGGCGTGGTTCAGACAAAGTTCCTATCTCCCGAATAAGATAATCCATACGCTTGTGGGACTTGTTGATAGCTCCAACGGACAAAATTATTTGCCGCTTCTGGGGCAATCTTAACTGGCGTCGCAGTGTCTCTCGTTCAGGAAAGGACAACAGTTTTAGTTCAGCAGGTATTTTAACTCCGTAAGGAATGAGAGTTTGTTTTGCAGCAGGCACTCCTCTATCTAAGGCAACCTGTAAGTGAGAGGGAGCGACTTGCTGTAGATGGTCATAGTAAGGTAAGAGCGGTGGGAAAAAAGGAGCGCCATTGGAAAATAAAAGTTTGTAGCTTTGTTTGGTGAAACGCCGCCAGTGCCAAAGCACATTACCAACAGTACCATCACTATAGTAAATGACATCGGGTTGCTGGCGATAAAGGTGTGGTAAGAGACTCAGAGCGAATGATGCTTGCTCGATGTAATAAGCTCCTCTTCTGGTCATTTGACCGAATTGCATAGCCAGCCAGCTATGGCGTGGTAAATTCCACAACGTCATTTCTTTTGCGTTAGACTGTCCGCCTCCTTTAAAGAGAGTTATGTCAATATACTTGACTTTAGATAAAGCTTCAAAACATTCTTGGGTAAACGATTCAAAGCCACGTTGAATCCGACCAAGACCTGAGCAAACAATAAAAACTTTAATTTTATCCATTAACTATAAATTAGTTTAAACTTAAAATCAATCTGTTGAATTTAAGTAATATTCTTATAAGCTACTAATGAATGCCCTAACTTTGGAAACATCCTGGGAATTGATTGAAGTGCTGGCTCCCAAGAAAACTTCAATTTCTTAACGGCTCGAACGACGAGATTTGTGGGGTTGCCAAAACCTGCACCTATTAGCGTATAGCCGCGACGACCGAAGAAATCTCGTGAGACATAGCTTAGATGGGCTTCTAGGTCATTATACCCAAGTATCGTATCTCCTCCCCCTCGGTAATAGGGCCAATTCGGTGTTGAGAAAATCACTCTCTTTTTAGCAGCGCCCTCCAAAATCTCGATAACTTCTTCTACAGCTTTTTGCTCTATATGCTCTATAAACTCACAGGCTAAAACAGTATCCCAAGTCCCCGTCAATGGTGAGGGCATTACTTGATGCCACACCTTGCGATAGCAACTATGCTTAGAACAAAATTCTACGTTTGGTAAAAAAGCATCAAAGCCATCAACCTGGGGAGGTTCAGTCAAGCCAGCTTCCCAAAAATTACTTTGAATCAAATGACCCCAACGTCCATAACCACAACCAACATCAAGTACAGTTGCACCGCTCAACAGAGGCAGTATGATTGGATCAAGATAAGTGGGTGAAGAACTCATATATTTTCCTTACTTCCAGAAAAATTCTATTGAGAAGGTCGGTCGCTTACGGAGCTGTTGATGGTTCAGAAAACCTACTTCTCTCAAAATCTCAAAACATCGTTTTGGATCACATTGATCATGATGAAACTCAAATACAGCACACTTGACGCGCAAAAGTAAATCCTTGTAATTTTCTAGAAAACTTAACTCCGAGCCTTCAATATCACATTTAAGAAGATCAATCTCGTCCCTTTCAGAATACAATGATGTGAGATCGAGATAAGGCACAATAATGCCTCTAGATGAATTCCCAGATGCAATTGAATTTACCACATGAAAGTCAAATTCTAGTAATTTAGCGCTTCCCTGGCGTTCTCCCACTAATCCATTAACAATTGTTAATTTATTAGCTAAATCTAATTCATGATTGAGCCGATATTTAAGCTGACTATAGACAGTAGGACTACCTTCCACGAGAGTTACTCTAAAATTAGGTTGCGGATTTTTGCTTTGAAGGATGAAGTCAGCTAACCTTATCGTAAAAAAACCGACGTTAGCACCTAGGTCTAAGATATTCAAAGGTTGATCATAAGAGCAAGATGCTAGAGTTTGCTGAATAGGTAGATCATATTCTCCATCTACGAAAATATCATTATAAATTACCCATTCAGCCTTGTTCTTAATTTTTACCTTTAATCCCGATGGCAATTTCCATTGCAATTCAATTCCCTTATATAGGAGATCTTGCCATTTCTCCTTAATTTTCCAAGCTGTATATTTGATTTTTCTTTTTAAGATATTATCCATACTTAGTCGCTAGTAATAAAAAACAAATTTCTCAATCATTCCATACACTTACAAACATGGCATATAGAGTTGACTTTTAACTTTTTTGTTGATTAAACTAAGAAATGCCGTGCCAAAGTGTTGAATTTCTAGAAACCCTGCCTGAACAGGAGTTGGTTTATAAATATGAAATGTTTTCATAATTTCTAGAGTAGCAGCACTTTCCAAAGAACCAACAAAACTGGTATCCCGGTCTAAAAAATAAGGTTGATTCGCCCAGTAATCCATCTGGTTTGCCGTTAAAAAGTAGCAGCCAGAGTGGGGATTAAAAGGGCGACGGAAAGTGACTGGAGTTTCCATAATTGTGCCAATTAATTCAGGCTTTTCCTGTACATTCTGAAATTTAGCAGTAACATGGGCTGCTAAGTCACCATCAATATAGGCTTTGTGAACAACTCCGTGGGGCGATACTTCATAGCGGTTAGGCTGAAGTAGGCTCAGGTCTCCTATTTGCTGGGTAAACCACTTCAGTTTAATAAAAAACCAAGGGTCGTGCAAAATCAGGTCATCCTCTAGATAACAATAATAATCATACTGACCCAGACAATCTCGCAGTACCACCTGACACTCAAACCCCAAGAGCATTGGTTCGGCTTGGGTAGGATGATGGGTATAAAGCTGAGGTGACAGGGGTAGTTGATGCAGTAGGTGGTAATTTTGGCTGGTACAGATAATAACTTTAATCTCATGAGCTTGGGATTGGTTAGCCGGAAGTGCCAAACGTTGGGCGATGTTAATGATGCATTGGGATTGATTATAGAGTTGGTGTAAGGCACTCAAATTAGAGGTCAAAGCCTGAATACGTTGTTGCGGAGTTTGATAAACAGAGCCATACCGCCCAGCTTGACTGGGTTTAAAGAAGTGGGGAATGGTGAACAAAATCCGCATCAATTATCTAAGTCTATCTGACCAAGCGTCAACAATCTCTACAATAATAGATTCAATCGATTGAGTAACAGACCACTGGGGATAATGCTCCTTTATTTTCCGCAAATCGCTATAGTAGCAAATATGATCGCCATCCCGGTTCCTGTCAACATAGTCATACTGCATCTTCTTTCCAGTAATGGCAGTAACTCTAGCAAACGCCTCTAAAATTGAGCAATTGTTGTCTTTTCCCCCTCCCAGATTATAAACCTCACCGCAGCGAGGTGTCTGGATAAACTCCTCAATGAAGCGAGCAACATCATAGGAGTGGATATTATCCCGCACTTGCTTACCTTTGTAACCAAACACTTTATAGGGGCGACACTCTAGGTTACACCTCACCAGGTAGCTCAGAAATCCGTGCAGTTCTACACCCGCATGATTAGGTCCGGTTAAGCAGCCACCCCGCAGACAGCAGGTTTTTAAGCCAAAGTAGCGACCATACTCCTGTACCATAATATCAGCGGCGAGTTTAGAGACACCAAACAACGAGTGTTTGGATTGGTCGATGCGGAATGATTCGGGTATACCCTGCTGATAGTTGGGATCACCATAGTCCCAGCGTGTTTCTAACTCGACCATGGGAATCTCGTTGGGAGCATCACCATACACTTTATTCGTGGAAAGATAGACAAAGGGCGCTTCTGGAGTAAACTGGCGCGTGGCTTCCAAGAGATTCAATGTCCCCACCGCATTGATGTCAAAGTCATCAAAGGGAATCTTCGCCGCCAAATCATGGCTAGGTTGTGCTGCGGCATGGACGATCGCGTCCGGTCGGATACTCTCAGATAAGTCTAGAATACCACTGCGATCGCGAATATCTAACTCATGATGGACAAAACCTTTAATCTGTGCCTGTAGGCGCTGTTGATTCCAGCGCGTATCCCCTTGAGCGCCGAAGAAAGCCGCTCTGGAGTTATTATCTAGACCGTGAATCTGCCAACCCAAATTAGAAAAATGCAGACAGACTTCAGAGCCAATCAATCCTGATGAGCCAGTGACAAGCAGCTTTGACATTAGATACTTTTTTCATATCCTAAACGGCTAACAAGGTCGCCCGTAACCTTTTTAAATTCTTGATCAATTTTATCATTAAAGTAATTGTGCCAGTCACCAGGTACTCCTTTGCGTAAGTGTGATCTTCTATCTTCGTCACCTAACGGACGACCTTTTGTGAGTCTCTGGAAAGTATAATCTTTCAAAAACTGGGAAAGAATTTTATCAGGCATTACTATGTCGCAGTGTAAAAATAATTGTTTAAATACCGCAAAATTGTTAGGTTTGGTTAAATCTTCAAATCGAAATATTTTTATATTTGAATCTTTTGTTGGTGTTCCTATCCATGACTCCAAAGCCGTAAATAACCCAAATTTATTTAGGGATTCAATTGTATACAAAATACCATCAATCTGAGATAAACTGTTTAATATTTTTCTTTCCTTACTAATTCTTAGATTAAGAACATGGGAATATTTGGCAGAAAAGAAATAGGACACAACGATATCTCTGGGATCTCGCATAACAAAAAAAGCTTTGTAACATTTCGGTTTAGGAATGGCTAAAAAATTATCGAAACTAATATGAAGAGAACCCGCTATAGTTTTCTCCGGAAAAGGATCACTATCAATTGCATTGTTCGCTTCTCTGGTTTCATACCCACCACGATGTACTTTTCCATTTGGGCAAACTGTGAGACCAGAATACCTATATACCCTTGAATCAAAGAATAGAGATTGCATCCACTGGCTTGCTGTTTTGTGAACACAGCAGTGATATACGTTGCTACAGCTTGATTTATATCGCAACCAAAGTCTACTTTGTTTGACAACATCTTTGACATTAGTGGGGATTAACTGACGTAGGGTAGAATTTAACTGAGTTTTCATAGTGGCGATCACCCATCTGCTTTGTAGATTTACCTTCACTTGCGTGTCAGATTATTATATAATAACTTTAATTTAGAATACAATAGAGATGGAATTATAAGCTTAGCTGGTATATGCCAATCAATTTCTTTGGGGTTAAATTGCAAGGATTTAATCCAATTATTTAAAGCATTTATTTTATTTCCTTTGGTAAATTCTTCTATACCGGATTGTTGATGCATCTTGGCAAAGTTATAGTGCATTTTTTTTTGAATATTTACATAGTCGGACTTCGGCAAATCCTGAAGCAAATAAAAATTTTTTAAATACCCCTTTTTAATAAATTTTAAACGTTCTAAAGTCGGTGAACCTGATACGCATTTTGAATGACGACGATACTCAGCTAGGGGTTCAGGACAGTAGATAATTTTAAAACGCTTAGCAAAACGGATTCTCCATTCCCAATCTTCATAAAGGGCGAAGTCTGGATCATAAAATCCTACTTCTTTCATAGATTGATAATCAACAAGTTCATTGCGTAACAGTATACTATTTGGGAAATCATCGAAAATAAAAACTTCACGGAAAATATTGCCACAGGGCATAGTAATATTGCCATCTGCCCAAAGTTTTATTCGTTGCCCATACTCGTCAATGTAGTAGAAGTTGGAGTAGACAGCTCTGGCATCTGGATTACTCATTAGAGTTTCCAGTTCGATTTGAAGCTTTTTGGGTAAAAATCTGTCATCACCATCTAAGTAGGTGAATAAATCACCGTTTGCTCTTTCTTGGGCAAATCTCTTGTTTAGAGATATTCCCAGGTTTTTTCTGTGAAAAAATGGACGGATTAATTTTGGGTATGCCCTCGCATATTCATCGATAATCTCTTGAGACCCATCAGTTGAGCAATCATCAACTACAATTATTTCCCAAGGTTCTATTGTTTGATTAATCACACTTTCAATGGCTTCTATTAGGTAGTTTTTTTGATTGTATGATGTAATGCAAACACTAATTTTTTTTAGCATAATTTTAAACACCTAGATTATACCACTAAAACCTTTTGAACAGTGAAAATAAATAAATTCAGGAACGAAAAACCAGTATTTACAATAATTGTATAATCCTATTCACTATACTTATTAAAGGCTTTGTTTTTGGAAATAAGATTGGTAAAGTTTGCCAATGCCTTTGCAGAGAATCGCGTCCCAAAGTAAGTTGTAAACCTTGAGAAGTCATGATATGAGTTGCATCTGCAATAGAAAATAAATAATTCCACCACTCACATCCCATCAACTGACGATTCCAGTCAGCCTCTGGTCCATTCCATTTCTTATCTATTCGATATGGAACATGGGCGTAGTCATGGTTTTGATGCACGACGGTCACAGTTTTTGTAACATCAATAACAGGAATGCCAAGTTGACGAGTTTTGTAGATGAACCAGTTATCCCATCCAGGACGACCAACCGCAAAGGGTGGAAGTCTTCCTAGCAGACTATCTCGCGGAAACACAAAAAAGTCAATTCCCATTGGAGAAAATAGCACTCCATGACTAGCAACATATTCACGCAACTTTTTGTCCCAATTGATCGGGGCAAAATCTAAGGGTTCTGTAATATCTATATTCCAACGCTGACCGACCATCAGAAATTGGCGGAAATAAATTTTTTGTAACGCTTCTATAAAATCTCTGAGTAGGAGAATATCAGCATTCACGTAGCATAACAAGGGGTGGCTAGCTACCTGTTGTACTTGGTCAAAAGCTGAGTTAAGTAGGGGTGTACCATATTCGTTACGGGCAAGATCCGGAATCCATTTTGCACCAAACTCAGTTACTACTTCCTCTATTCCTGGTTCATTGCCACACAAAATGATTTCACAAGCTGGATGGAGACGAAACCAGCTTTTGATCGCGTTACGTTGAATAATGCCAATGTGCCCGCTAAAGGGTTTAGGAATCGAAAAAATGGTTAACATTACTATCTTTTCTGACAGCTAATTTGGCTTACTAAACTGACTCTACTGGGTAGACAATAGTCCTTTATTCATCATATACATTCAACGTATCCAGCTAGGATATTTACCTCTTTTAAGCCGCTCTTTCACTTTGTCTGGAGTTTTAGTAGCAATTAAATTAAGATAAGGGTAATTTCCTTGAAAAGGATGATGAACAATTGTTTTATATCGGGCATCATAGGTATACATTTTATAGCCAAAATTCTCCAAAGTGTAGTATAGTTCCTTGCATGATGAACTAGCTGCTTGACTAGCTTCCTCCGTGAACTCTACCTGTAAAGTTGGGGCATTTATTCGATAAAGTGTTTCAGCCGCACCTGCCAAGACATATTTTTCCCATCCTTCAACGTCAATTTTCATCATCGCTACTTTCTCAACAAGATTGTGCTGATCGGCAAATTTGTCCCAGGTGATTGTTTCAACCATTTCCACGCCTAATCGTTCACCTTTAATAGGCTTAGCTAATGAGTTCCAAGCATCAAAACCATCTAAAGATATTGTCATAGATTGCCGTTTAATACTGTCAGAAAGAGCTAGCTTATGACAAGTAACGTTGGTAAAGTTATTTAATTGAACGTTAATCAATAAACGATTGTAAGTTTTAGTATAAGGTTCAAAAGCATAAACACTACCTGATTTGCCTACCCGTTGTGCGGCTATCAAAGTAAATAACCCTATATTTGCACCAACATCCACAAATATATCTCCAGGTCTTAAAAAAGCATTTAAAAATTGTCGTTCTTTGCATTCAAAACTTCCCGAATGAATTAATCTACATAAATCACTATCAAGATATAATTTCATTCTTAATGATGGTTGAATTGAAACTTCTAACACTTCTCGTTTCCCTGCTTGTAATTCCCAATAAATTCTTCGTCTCTGTCTAGTTCTAAATGATCTGCGTTTGAGGTATTCAGACCATTCTTGTCGCAGGTAGTTAGATAAAGTTCCCTTTTTCAAGTGAAGCAAGCTATGATATATATAGTAAGCTATTCTCATAATAAAATTACACCATTAATTCGTCTGCCTAATAAAGAACATTATTTTTTTATTCAGGTCAATCTCGTGCTAGGTCAAATAAAACCATCTTTAAGTATTTAAGTCTGTTTATAAAAAAGCTGATTTTAAATATTCTATAAATTTACATTTTCCGTAAATTATATAAAATTTTTCCATACTGTCGGCTAAAAATATTTTGACTAATTAGATAATTATTTTCTACTAACCAATTATAGAAAACACCTTCCATTATACTTAATTGCAAGTTGGTCATTTCCCTTTTCCATAATTCTGATTCTCCAGAAAATATATGATTTTTATGCAGTAATGATTTTGGGTCATAAACTGTATTTTCATTGACTTTGATACCTAATTTATTGTAGTCAAAAATTTCAGTTTTTTCTATCTGTCGAGGCAAAGTGAAATTACAGCTAATTTTATGAGCTTCTTTGAGAGATAATCCAATATTTATATGATTGGCAATTCTTAACACTTCTTGACTTAAATCTTTTGTGAAAATTTCATATTTAGAACATAAGATATTATTCAGCTTATTCCAAGATTGATAATCGGATAAAGCCGACTCTATCTGTTGAAGAATTATCCAAAATGATAATTTAGAGTGATTTTTATTTTTTAGCGAAACATAAACATCTCTAATGTCTCGGAAACTATAAATAAATTTTGCGTTTTCTTTCCGATCAAGCTCGACTGATTCCTTTATGTATTTATGACATTTAGCAATTAAAAAGCCTTGATAATTATGATATTTATCTTTAAAATACGAAAACTTATTAGGTTCTACCCATCCAATTGATTTTCCCATATTTTTATATTTTACAATCTCAGACGTTAGCTGATATTGCAAAGTCGAAGCGGAGCGCATCATACCACAACAAATTATCCACATATTCAAAGCCACTTAATCTTTGTTTGTACTCGTTAAATTATTTATTTCCCATTTTAATAAAGGCGCAATAATACCGGGTCTTTTCTTAACAAAAAATTCTGGATTGCAAATTTGAAATTTGACATTAAATTTGACAAGCTTTTCATATTTAAAGAACCATTTAACTTGATGTTCACCTGCACAAGGAGAAACATAGTACGTTGATGAATTGAGTAGGCAAGCAGGTATAGTTACTGCGAATTTATATAGTCCTTTCCCTAAATTATCTAATTCAATATTAGGGTCAATATCATTGTGAAATATAGTAAAAACTTTACTTCCCCATTCGGATTCAAGTTCTAAGCCAATTTTAAGCAGAGGTAGCCATTTATTAATATTGACTAAAATTTCTATGCGAATTGGCTCGGTATTAGTAAAATCGGCTCGAACACAGCCTATCCTATCTTTTACCTGAACAGCTTTTAGGGAAATAGTTGGAGCATCTGATGTATTCGATGCTATAGAAGAACTCCATTGCGCCGATGCGCTTCCAGCACTTTCCCAATAGTTTTGGCATACTTCCGCAGGTGTCCCTGCCAATTTTTTACGACCTTGCTCAAGTAGTATAGCATTAGTGCATAATGTTGAAATGGCTACCATGTTATGACTCACAAACACTACAGTCCTACCTTCCTTTCCAACCTCTTCCATCTTGCCCAAACACTTCTTCTGAAACTGAGCATCTCCTACAGCCAACACCTCATCTACAACTAAAATCTCCGGTTCCAAATGCGCCGCCACCGCAAACGCTAGCCGCACATACATCCCCGACGAATACCGCTTAACTGGCGTGTCTAAAAACTTTTCAATTCCCGCAAAGTCAACAATCTCATCAAATTTACGTTTAATCTCCGCCTTGCTCATCCCCAGAATTGCTCCATTGAGAAAAATATTTTCCCGTCCTGTCAACTCTGGGTGAAACCCTGTTCCCACTTCCAACAAACTGGCAACTCGCCCTTTAATCCGAATCCTCCCCGTTGTTGGTTCTGTAATCCGACTTAAAATCTTTAATAGTGTTGATTTTCCCGCACCGTTACGCCCAATAATCCCAATCCTATCACCCTGTTTCACCTCAAAGGACACATCTTTCAGCGCCCAAAACTCCTCATACGCCGGGTTAGCACTCTGTTTCCCCCAAGGTTTCAGCAACCGTTGTCCGAAAGACTTTGCCCCATTAGCAATCACATCTCGCAGCGCCGTGTAACGTTCCTGCTGCTGATGACCAATGATATATTTCTTACCGAGATTCTCGACCTGAATCACCGTGTCAGACATTACCCATTACCTTGTTAGCTTAACCACTGAAAATACCTAGATTACATCCGCAAACGTCCGTTCTACCTTACGAAAATACCAAATTCCACTCGCCAATACTCCAAAAACCAATCCCAATGAAAGTAGAAATCCTGGCAAATAAATTCTGGCTTCCCCACCTAAAATTGCCCAACGAAATCCATCGATTACCCCGACCATAGGGTTGAGTGAATAAACTAATCGCCACTCTTGAGGCACAATTGTACTACTAAATCCCACGGGCGAAATATACAAACCGAATTGTACGATAAACGGGACAATATAGCGAAAGTCTCGATACTTTACATTAAGTGCTGCTAGCCATAACCCTGCCCCCATTGATGCCGCAAACGCAATTATAATAAAAAATGGTAGTGTCAAAATTCGCCAACTGGGTAGGAAATCATACCACGCCATTAAGCCTAGCAAAATCATCCCCGATATCATAAAGTCTACAAAGCTGACAATCACAGCACTGGCTGGCACAATTAAGCGGGGAAAGTAGACCTTGGCGATCAAATTAGCATTACTGATCAAACTGTTGCTGCACCCGGAAAGGGCATTGGAAAAAAACTGCCAGGGTAGCATCGCCGCAAATACCAAAATCGGATAGGGAACGCCTTCAGAGGGTAACTTTGCCAGTTTACCAAAAACTATCGTAAATACCACCATTGTTAAAAAAGGTCGAATTAATGCCCAGGCTATGCCAATGATGGTTTGCTTGTATCGTACCAGGATATCTCGCCATGCCAGAAAGTAGAACAATTCCCGGTAACGCCACAAGTCTTTCCAATATTGTTGTTCGGTGCGACCTGCCTCAATTATCAGTTCTTGCGTCATTGGTCATTGGTCATTGGTCATTTGTCCTTGGGTAGCTTTGCTTCAATCCTCTGATTTTAGACTGAGAAGAATACCACTAGACCAGCGCGGCGGAAGTAACTCTCCAGTTGAAAAAGGCGCTCCCATCTTACTGTACAAGCTTTCTTACCTTCTGCCTTCTGCCTTCTACCTTCTGCCTTCTTGAACTAGCGATCGCGTGCCTCTCTGCCTCTAGTCGTCAACCCTTCATACAGCCCCCGTTAAAGCCCATCAAAATACCGACTTTAAACTAATTTACCTCATAAATCCCGTTTGTAGTTTTTTGGGCGCACGTCGGTGCGCCCCTACAATCCCGGAATGTACAAACATCCTCAGTCCAGCTTCAACGCATTGACTGGCACCTCATCCCAGGAACTGACGGTTCTCAGACGCGCTACCCAACCTGCTGATTTTTGCTCCTCTGTCAAGTTCTGCTGGAACGATTCGTGGCAATCTTTGGCTTGAGCCTCGTCACAACACGCGATGCACGAATAAATCAGACCTCCCGGATCGACCTGTTCATTCACCCAAATCATGATGTTCTCCTAATTCCCTGAAACAGTTAATCACAATCTTAAGTAGATCTACTTATTTTTGTAAAAGACTGGGATCACTGACGGCAAGAGGAAAAACACAGTTTTTGATATTTCATTAGCCTTGGCGACATAAGTTGTAAACTAATTTAAAGATTATATAAGGTTTGTGTCGCTAGTTGGGGAAGTGCATCGCCTGTGACTCGGCAAATGCGCCAGTCGGGTAGCACTGTAGCACCTAGGCGCTGATAAAACGCGATCGCAGGTTCATTCCAGTCCAGTACTGACCACTCTAACCGCCCACAATCCCGTTCTACCGCTAGTTGGGCAATATAGGTTAGCAACGCCTTCCCGATACCCTGACGCCGAAATTCCGGGCGCACGAATAAATCTTCGATGTAAATGCCCGGTTTGGTCAAAAAGGTGGAATAGTTAGAGAAAAATAGAGCAAAGCCTACCGTTTGCCCATCATACTCTGCCAGAATTGCCTCAATATAAGGTTTAGCCCCAAACAGGTGGTCTTGGAGAGCGTCCACCGTCCCTGTGACTAGGTGAGACAGCTTCTCATACTCAGCCAGTGCTTGAATGAGTTCAAACAGCACTGGCACATCTGTTGGGGTAGCGGGTCGTATCTTTAGCTTATTCATGGTTGGTAGTTAGCACGAAGCGTGCCATCAGCGCTGAAGCGCTTACTACAAAACCAATCCTAACTTAACCACCCTTGTAGGCGGCGAGCAACTTGAGGACGGCGCAGCTTCCGCATGGCTTTACTCTGAATCTGACGTACCCGTTCGCGGGAAAGGTTGAACATGCTGCCGACTTCCTCTAAGGTGTAGGATTCAGGCGTCGCTAATCCATAGCGTAGAGAAATGACATCCTTTTCCCGTTCGGTGAGAACATCACTCAAGACATCGGAAATCTCTTGACGCATCATGGATTCGCTCATTTGCTGTTCGGGCAAGTGCAAATCGTTGTCTTCTAGCAAATCCACGAGTTCTGTATCTTCGCCTTTACCTACCCGATGGTTGAGGGAGAGCGATCGCCGACGCAATTGTAACAATTGACGCAAGCTAGTGCGACTAATGTCTAAGGCTTCTGCGAGTTCGGTTTCGTTGGGAGTCCGTTGCAGTTTCTGCTTGAGTTCTCGCTGCACTTTTTTCAGCTTATTCAATTTTTCGACAATGTGAATCGGTAAGCGAATGGTACGGGCGTCATTAGCAATAGTGCGGGTAATCGCCTGACGAATCCACCAATACGCATAAGTGGAGAATTTGTAGCCTTTGGCGGGATCGAACTTCTCCGCCGCCCGATTGAGTCCTAATGCGCCTTCTTGAATCAAATCTAGGAAAGGAACTCCCCGGTTAAGATAACGCTTGGCGATGGAAACGACTAAGCGTAAGTTGGAGCGAATCATTTTACGCTTCGATATCTGTCCTCGGTAGAGGCGATTTTCAAATTGACGTTCGGTCAGATCTAAAGCTTGAGCCAGTTCCGCGTTCGTTGGCTTGCGCCCCAACTCTTGGTGCAAGCGTTCAGTCATCTCGTTCATTTCGACCAGGAATTGAACCTGAGTGGCTAACTCAATCTCTTCTTCTGGCTTCAGCAAGGGATAACGCGCCATCTCCTTGAAGAAGGCTCCGACTGTATCATCAGAGCTAGTTTTATGGTAGCCAGATTGCTTGGTTTTTCCCGGACGAGTCTCGGATTCGGAAAATTCGACTTCGACCTGATTTTGGTCATTATCTGAGATTTGCTCACTCTGAGGGTGAGAAAAATCCGTATCTTCTGTAAACTGACGAGTAGCAGTTGGGTTCAATTGTGCGATAGTCATAGTTAGGTTTGAAGTAGGAGTGTTATGAAAGCTTGTGATTGGGTTTTTAGGCAATCGGTCAGTTAGACAGATTGAACTAGACAGATTGGGCAGATGGACTGAATATAAATGGGTACTGTCAATGAAAATTTTTCAACACTGGCTGTAGCTACGGGCTGTACAGCTCAACACGACATAAGAGATGATTTGAGTGAGAGTCGCTATTCAAGGCGCATCCCCATCTCGATACCTTCTCTATGTTTAGGATTAGAAAATACTGATTCTAAGGCTACCAGAAGCAATTTGGCTAGTTGTTGCCCTGATTACAAAATATTGAACAGCATAGATGTATGGATTATAGCGGCAAACTCAATGGGCTATATACAGAATCTCATACAGGTGGCTGTTTTACTCTCTACCGATCGGGTGAAAATAAGCAGAGAGAGCTGGGAAAGCTGGGGGAGCTGGGGGAGCTGGGGAAGCTGGGAGAGATGGGGAAGATGGGGAAGATGGGGAAGCTGGGGAAGCTGGGGAAGCTGGGGGAGCTGGGGGAGATGGGGAAGCTGGGGGAGCTGGGGGAGATGGGGAAGATGGAAAAGTTAACTCAAAACTCTACCTTACCTATTGCACCTATTGCCTATTGCCCATTGCCCATTGCCCATTCCCGATTGTCCATTCCCGATTGCCGATTGCCGATTGCCGATTGCCCATTGCCTATTCCCTGTTCCCTGTTCCCTATTGCCTATTCCCTATTCCCTGAAAAATGACCAATCAAATTAGGAGATAATGTTCGTGACCAAACCAACTCTCGTCGAGAATCCCGGAATTCCTGCTGAATCAGCAGAGGGTGTATCGACTGCATACAATCCCAAGGATTTCGATACTAACGTGATGGGAACATATAATCGTTTCCCCATCGCCCTAGAACGGGGTAGGGGTTGTCGAGTTTGGGATACAGCCGGACGTGATTATCTCGATTTTGTCGCTGGGATCGCTACCTGTACCTTGGGTCACGCCCATCCGGCTGTGATCGAAACGGTGACGCAGCAAATTAAAACGTTGCACCATGTTTCTAATCTGTACTATATTCCCCCGCAAGGAGAATTAGCCCAGTGGATGATTGAGCATTCCTGTGCCGATCGCGTTTTTTTCTGTAACTCGGGGGCGGAGGCGAATGAAGGGGCGATTAAATTGGCTCGGAAATACGCCCACACGGTTCTAGAAATCGAGAAACCTGTAATTTTGACCGCGAATGCCAGTTTCCATGGACGCACGTTAGCGACGATTACAGCTACGGGTCAGCCCAAGTATCAGAAAAATTTTGACCCCTTAGTGCCAGGATTTTATTATGTGCCGTATAACGATATCGGTGCTTTGGAAGATGCGATCGGCGAATTAGATGAAGGGGATCAACGAGTAGCCGCAGTGATGCTGGAACCCCTGCAAGGAGAAGGGGGCGTGCGTCCGGGCGAATTGGAGTACTTCCTGCGCTTGCGGAAAATCTGTGACGAAACGGGTATCCTGCTGATTTTAGATGAAGTGCAAGTGGGGATGGGTCGCACGGGTAAGTATTGGGGCTATGAGAATCTAGGGATTGAACCCGATATTTTTACCAGCGCCAAGGGATTAGCTGGCGGTGTTCCAATTGGGGCGATGTTGTGTAAGCAATTTTGTAATGTTTTTCAACCTGGGGATCACGCCAGTACCTTTGGCGGAAATCCTTTGGCTTGTGCGACGGCTTTAACCGTGGCTCAGACGTTGGAACGGGACGGTATTCTGCAAAACGTTCAGGAACGGGGTGAACAGTTGCGGACTCGTTTAAGAGCGATCGCGATGAACTATCCCCAGCTTATTAATGAGGTGCGCGGTTGGGGGCTGATTAATGGGATGGAGTTGAATGCGGATGTAGAATTCACAGCGGTGGATGTGGCGAAAGCGGCGATGGAGCAAGGATTGCTGCTAGTACCCGCAGGTCCAAAGGTGGTGCGCTTTGTCCCGCCTTTGATTGTCTCGGCGGAAGAAGTGGATGCAGCCGCTACAATCGTTGAAGAATCCATAGCTAAGCTAGCTGATTCCGTCGGTAAATAAGGGGATTGGGGATTGTTCATAGTTCATGGTTGATGGGGAATCTTCTCCCCCCATCTCCCTCATCTTTCCCATCTCCCTCATCTCCCCCATCTCCCCCATCTTCCCCATTTCCCTCATCTCCCCCAGCACCCCCGCTAGCCCATGAAAAAAATCTGGTCATCGATAAAACCCTACATTCGCTGGGTGATTCTGGGCGGGACGCTATTTTTTATCGCCAAAGCGTTTAAAGATCATTGGCAAGACGTTGCTGGAATTCGCATTGATCCCCAGGGCTGGACAATGCTGGCGATCGCACTCTTGGTTACACTTCTGGCACATATTTGGTCGGGTTGGGTTTGGACGTGGATTCTACAGGCATTTAAACAACCCATTGGACAGCGTTTGGCGCTACAAGTTTATCTGAAAACAAACGTTGCTAAATATTTACCCGGCAATGTCTGGCATTTCTATGGTCGAATTTCCGCCGTAATGCGGGCAGGAGGTTCCGTGGGGGCTGCTAGTATCAGCGTGTTGCTCGAACCCCTGTTAATGGCAGCTTCTGCGTTAGCGATTGCCTTAATTAGTGGTGGATTGGGTTGGGTTAATATGGCATCTGATAGCCGAATATGGGGTTTGAAATTTGTGGGTTTAGCCGTAGTGTTGCTGGGAGTTCACCCGCGAGTTCTTAATCCTATTGTTCAACGCTTAAGCCGTTCCAAGAAGGTCACAGATACGGAAGAGTTCGCCATTGAACACTATCCCTTATTGCCATTGTTGGGTGAAATGGGTTTTTTGGGATTTCGGGGAACCGGATTTTTATTTACCTTACTGGCGGTAGGATCAATTACTCCGAGTCAGATCCCGTCGTTACTGAGTGCGTTTAGTTTCGCCTGGTTACTGGGATTAGTCGTACCTGGCGCACCGGGAGGTTTAGGCGTATTTGAAGCCACTGCGATCGCGCTTTTAGATCAGCAGTTGCCTACGGGTCTCATCCTTACAGGGGTTGCCTTATTTCGCCTTGTTAGTATTCTGGCAGAAATCAGCGCCGCTGGACTGGCAATTTTAAGTGAACGTATGGAAAAGACTTCTAAAAGATAAATGAGGAAGGCGAATCAACGGAAATAAGGGCAGGTTCAATCGTTCCCGACACCCGACACCCGATACCCGACACCCGACACCCGACACCCGACACCCGACACCCGATACCCCACACCCTACACATCCTTCATTCCTCCTATTACTTCCCGCACTCGATAAATTGGTCGCCCTTGGGACTCGTGATAGGTTCGCATTAACACTTCTGCTAACAGACCAAAACTAAATAACTGGACTCCTGCTAATAGGAGGACAACGGCTAAAATCAACAACGGTCGGTCACCAATATTTTGCCCAAAACCTAGTTTGAGTACGGTTAAATATAGCCCTAAAAACAATCCCACACCGAAGGAAAGCAAGCCGAATAGTCCAAAGACATGCATGGGACGAGTGAGAAATTTTTTCATGAAAAATACGGTAACTAAATCCATAATTACACGAAATGTTCGCCCTAAGCCATATTTACTTTGACCGTAGCGACGGGCATGATGTCGCACCGGAATTTCTGTAATTCTTGCCCCCTCAATATAAGCTAACGCGGGTAGAAATCGATGTAACTCGCCATAGAGATGCATATCCGCCACCAGTTCAGAACGGTAGGCTTTCAGGGAACAACCATAGTCATGTAATTTGACACCAGTCACTTTACCAATCAGCCAATTAGCAATTTTAGAGGGGAGGAGTCGAGTTAACGCCGCATCTTGTCTTTCTTTGCGCCAACCACTGACTAAATCATACCCTTCTTCTATTTTGGCGAGTAAGGCGGGAATATCAGCTGGCTCATTTTGTAAATCGCCATCTATCATGACTATAATGCGACCTTGAGCATATTTAAATCCGGCTGACATGGCGGCGGTTTGACCATAGTTTCGGCGGAGAATCACCGCTTTTAAGTCTGAACGGCTGCGTGCTAATTCCAGGAGGAGTTCGGTGGAACCATCCTGAGAACCATCATCGACACAGACAATTTCGTAGGAAAGCTGATTGGCACTTAAAGTGGTTGCTACAGCGTCAACCAAGTGGGGTATGCTAGCGACTTCATTGTAGATGGGGACAACCACCGATAAGGCTAGCGGCTTTGACAGGGTGATTGGTGCTTGATATGTCTCAAACGATAATGGCTCTTTCATTTCTCAAGTCCTCGTTTTCCCAATTTAGGCTATTCATGAATTTTTTAACAATAGCGTTTCTCAGACAAAATGTAACACAGAATCATTTTTTAACGCCCTCCTGTTTATAGGGATAAACTTAAGGCTAAAATACCATTGTTAAAATTAGATAAAAAACAGACCCATGATCTTATCTTGTAACATAAGCGCCCCCTATTTTGTAGATCTTATTTATAAACATCCACTATTTTCTCAATTTAATCAGTTTAGGAAATTCTGCCAAAAGCGATCGCGACGATTCCACTTAATATTAAACCAATGCCTACCCAATGGGTGTAGGGAACGTGTTCTTTTAAAAGAATCGCTCCCGATAAAGTGGTCGCCGTAATGGTTAATCCGATAACTAGAGGATAAACCAAGGATAAATTAAGTTTACCCAAAACAAGTACATAAAATACTGTACTCACTGCATAAGCCGTAATACCTCCGAATAGATAAAGATTTAGAGGATTCTGACCCGCTCCTAGTTTTAGAAGGCTTTGACCGAGCGAGTTTAAGGAGACGGAGATGAAAATCAGAAGGGTGAGAATCAGTGGATTGTTCATAACCAATTCTTATCGATATGGATAAAAAAGAAACGATTGAGCTTTATTGAGCAAGACGATGTAATTTGGCAGTCAATAGGCAATCCTCCGTTACGCTAACTCGCCGAATAAGCCGAGATGTTGACAATGGGGAATGAGACTAAGTCTCAATAGTGATTTAGTATACCTTATTTAGTCTCCTAAGAACGGTTTAAACAGCAAGCCAACACCTCTCTCATCAGCCGACGTAACAGAACCATAGCGTCGTCCCAATCGCCAAAGTTACCACAACTATCCAAAAAATTAACAGAATTTGTGAAAGTTTTAATAATTCAGGATTCTCTACGGCTTTTTCCCTCAAGTGAAATGGAAAAAAGTATATGTGGTTTAAATGCTCTACAAATCCTTTTTTTTCAGGATTCATATCGACACATCCTTCCGAGAAAGACCCATCTATCAAGCAAACAATATTATTCAAACGTTGAGCCAGACGGGCATCAAAACGAGTTCCTGGCATTCCTACCTTTTTTTGATAAATTTCTAAGTTCATGGGCATTGTCACCGATGCAATTTGAGCCAGGATGGCAATTGCCAGGATTCCTCTCATTAACCAAGCTTTTAACATCTTAGCCGATAGAAGATGCTGTATAAATAAAGCTAAAAGAGGGATGAGTAATAGATGAACAGAAGTAACGTGATATCGGGCTGCCCAAGCATGATCCCCATGCCAGAAAACGAAACGACTGTAGGCAACTAGATGTAGACCTAAATTTAAAACTCCAGTCACCAGATACCACTGCATAAATGGTGAAAGTTTCCGCCACAGAAGAATACCGAGTGTTAAAGCTGGTAGGAGTAATGGGTCATAGATAAAAATACTTTTAGCTGGTGATAGCAGGGCGCCGATAATCCCCTCAACTGGGTTATTGATTAAGGGATAATTATTGGGTAGATCCGGTAAACCTACCCACATTGGATCAGTATCTAACTGCTGCTTCTCCACCCTTTTTCCCGTAGCCAGAACGCTCCCGTAGCGGATATAATCAAAAATGCGCCCCAGTAATGTAAATGGAATGAAGCCAATGATCCATAATCCTACTGTCTTAATCAGTTTGAGTTTGTCGCGGTTTTGATAAGCCAGACACCCGATGAGAAAAAGCGCTACCGTCAAAGCATGAATAAGACTAGTAATTCGGATCAATACCGCACCACCTAAAGCAAGTCCACTAATGAAGACAAAGCGAGGACGTTGAGTTCGCACATAAGCTAAAGCACTGGCATAGCCAATAATCGCCAATAGCAGCAGTTGATTATTATGCTGATGCACTTGGGCGTAATGTAAAACTGTCGTTCCCAGTAACAAGGTAATACTGGTTAATCCAGCAACTCGTTCTTCAAAGTCAAAAAGCCGGAGTAACCAGAAACAAGCAACGACAACTGCTACATTTAAGGGAATAAAAATTAAAAAGCTAACCGTTAAATTCCGGACAATTTTTGAGGGTAAGTTAGGAAAAAAATTATGCAACTGGGTTCCCAACCAGTCACCTGGAAGCATGAGTAAAGACTGGCCCTGTTCGTAAGCGATGTAACGCTTTCCACCCGTTCCTATAACGCCAGCTTGGATATCTCCCCGCACTTTGAGTTGATAATCTGGGGATACTTGTACTTCTTCAGTTCCCGTCCACCAGGCATGAGCCATCTGCAATCTGAGATCAGTATCGAGAACACCAAGCGTTCCTGAGTTGACGGCGGTAATCCATAGTGAGGAAATTAAAATTATTTTTGTTACAGTTTTCATAGAAAATTAATTGGCATCAATTTCTGACTAACTATTAAATTTGGCGATTAATTGTTTTGACAAAGATTGAATGATTAATCAATTTCAACCTGATTGAGCAATAACGATGCTATAGTGTCAGTCAAATACAGGTAGTGGATGGGCAAGGTAGGCAATGCGTTTTGCCTCTCGACGTCCACGAGCAACAGAATCCAAGATAAGACCGCAGGTGAGACTCAGGAAAGCTAGCAACATAATCGAAGCGGCTAGGATAGCAGTGGGGAACCGTGGCACTAATCCTGTCTCCAGAAAAGTCTTCACAATAGGAATCCCCAGAATTAGGGAGATCAGGGCAAGCCCGACAAAAATAATACCAAAGAAAAGGAACGGTCGAACTTCTTTAAACAACAATAATGCCGTTCCTAAAACTCGCCAACCATCTTTAAAGGTTTTGAGTTTGCTGTGTGAACCTGGGAGTCGGGCAATGTACAACGTTGGCTCTTCGGCAAATGCCATTTTCAGTTCTAGCGCGTGTATGGTGAACTCAGTTTCAATTTCAAAACCACTAGAGAGTGCTGGAAATGATTTGACAAATCGGCGCGAAAATACCCGATAGCCGGAAAGCATATCCAAAAGCCGCGCCCCAAACAGGAATTTCACCAAGCCTGTGAGAAAGGCATTGCCGCCCCGATGACCACGACGGTAGGCAGCACTCTCTCTAGCCTCTGTGCGGCGCATACCGATAACCATATCTAGCTGTTCTGCTAACAGGCGCTGCACCAATCGACGTACTGCTGCGACCTCATAGGTGTTATCACCGTCTGCCATGATGTAGATGTCCGCTTCTATATCAGCAAACATGCGCCGGATTACGTTACCCTTGCCTAACCTAGGCTCATGGCGAACCACAGCACCCGTCGTCATTGCCTGCTCTGCCGTATTGTCGGTTGAATGATTATCGTATACATAAATCTTGGCTTCTGGGAGTGTAGATTGAAACTTAGTTACGACTTGGGCAATCGCTAATGCTTCGTTATGGCATGGAAGCAAAACCGCAATATGATAATTTTTAAGAGAGAGTGTCTTAGCCGTAGGTAAATGCTCTAGCATATATGAAGTAAGGGTTACTACCAGATTTTGACTTCAGATTTGAAAATAATTACTAGGTTTTTTACTATTCTTTTGTTTCAAATTTCTGCTATATAGCTTGAACTCACTTCATCTCCTACCGAGGCTTCCAGCCCCACAACTCACGTTGTCCAGTATCTCACCAGCAGCGCAACGTTAATTAATCCAGCTAGCCAAAAATTAACCGTCAAGCTTAACGATTAACAGTCCTTCGCCGTCGCCGTTTCCAGAATAGCTGTGCTAATTGTCGCCTTAAATTAACCAACCATTGACCGACCCAATGCTGCAACACCCGCCAGCGATGGCGCAGGGTGGGCAATCGCTGGAGATAAACGAATTGTCTAATCATACCAGCCAAACGACCGCTTATCTTTAGGGCAAAACTGGACACCACCGCCTCCCCTTTGCCCAACGTCAACATTTCTCCGAGATGTAAATAGCGGAACGGCTTTAAGCGTTTACCCCTAATTGCCCGATACAGGTTTTTTGCCGCACAATCGGCTTGCTGGTAAGCTACTTGTGCTGTTTTGGGGAGTTGACCTTCGGAATCTTGAATTTCTGCCATATCCCCTAGCGCCAGAACCTCTGGATAATCCACAACCTGTAAGGTAGAGTGGGTGAGTATTTTACCTTGAGGATTCTGCTGACAGGGAAGATGGCGTACCCATTCAATGGAACGAGTCCCCACTGTCCATAACACCAGATCAACGGGTAAATGGGTTTTTCCAGTGGGATTAATCAGGGTAATTTGATCCAGTTCAATCCCTTCGACACTGGTTTCAAACTCCATTTGTACCCGACGGGTGGTTAAGGCGCGATAGGCGGTTTTCTGACTGTACGGCGTAAAGGTTTTCAGCAATTGCTGACCCCGTTCAATCAGTTTTACTTGTCCCCGTTGCTGCAAGCGATCGCTCAGTTTACAAGCTAACTCTACACCACTCGGTCCCGCACCGATCACCGCGACGCGAATTTGTGGCAAATTAGATTGTTCCAACTGGTTCAGCCGTTGGTTAAGGCGTTCCGCATCGGTAACGGTACGGAAAGGATACGCATACGTCGTCGCACCCGGTACACCCTCTAAGCGCATCTCGGCACCAACGGCTAAGACTAAATAGTCATAATTGAGGATTCTCAGGTTTTGCCCTAATTTTGATAGGGTTTCTAATTGCAGCTTAACTTGGCGTTTTTCCAGATCGACCGCCTGAATATTTCCTTGACAAAAATCAACCGTTGTGCTTTCAATTAAGTTTCGATAACGGGGTGCAATTTCCCAGGCTTGCAGTTCCTCGGTTACCCGTTCATAAAGCAAGGGTGTAAATACCAGATGATCTTTGCGATCGATTAAGGTAATTTTATACTTCGGTGATTTAAACAAGCGAAATCGTTGCAGGTATAAGGCGGTGTAAAGTCCACCAAAACCCCCGCCGAGAATACAGATGTGAATAGAGGGTTCATTGTTCATTGTTCATAGTTTAGTACTCATTCAACCCCAAGCCAGGCAGATGGCTTTTGATTCCATCAGAATTCAAAGTAAATAAACTCAGAGGGCTGATTTGCCGCGAATAGGATGGTTAATCCTAACAGAACCCGCGATACCCAAGGGGATAGAAGTAATTCATATTCAAACTTACGCTTTTGCCAAACGGCTAAATGTTCCATAAATAAAACGCCATTGGCAAGCAAAAGCGTCACAATTAATGCCGTACCTTCATTCAAGCTGTAGGAACTGAAGAAATTCCCTAAATTAGACAAAGAATACGCCCACGGCGTAACCAGCGTCTTTATTTTTGACAGTAGTCTAATCGTATTTGTGTCCATAAAAAATAGACATCCCAGCGTCACTGACCCAAATGTCAGCGCCCAAGAAATAAACTGAAAACGGGACACTTGTTTGCCTTTCCCCATCAACCGTTGAAAGGGTCTACCTGTGTATCGCAATAGCAACAGTAACGCCCCGTGATACGCGCCCCAAATAATGAAATTCCACGCCGCACCGTGCCAGAATCCGGAGAGGGTAAAGGTGATGAATAAAAAGAAAGCTGCTAATTGTTTTTTAGACCCCATTAACGGCAAAAACACATAGTCACGAAACCAATTATTCAGGGTAATGTGCCATCGCCGCCAAAATTCTTGGATACTGACGGAGGTATAGGGTGCTAGGAAATTCACGGTTAGTTTAACTCCCAGTATTCTCGCCACACCCAGCGCCATAAAACTGTACCCGGCAAAATCAAAGTAGATTCTCAGAGTAAATAAGTAAGCAAAAAACCAAACCATCCAGGCATTGGCGGTCTCTTGTAAGTTAATGTAGGGGGCGATGTTGTCGGCTAGCACTAACTTCATAAAAAAGCCCAAGGATAGCCAGCGTAACCCATGTTCAAAGTTTTCGGCTGTGAATTTAAAGCGAAATGATTGAATTTGGGGTAATAAGTCAGCCCGCCGTTCAATTGGTCCTGCGACAATTTGTGGAAAGAAGGCAATAAAGTTAATGTAATCCAGAAAGGCAATGGGTTTTTTATATTTAGGTCTGAGAGAATCAACCACAAACGCCACCATCTGGAAGGTGTAGAAGGAAACACCAGGAGGAATTTGTTGAAAGATGGGCAAGGGAAAGCCTTGTTCCCAGTTGTTCCTGAATCCCGGTACGACTATTCCGAATACATCTTCGACGAAAAATGTCAAGTATTTCAGGTAGGCGAGGATCGCAATATCGGTGATAATTACAATCGCGGCAATTAACTTGGCACCATTTCCACGACGCCGGAGCATCAGCCGCACCATGAAGTAGTTGAAAACAATTTCAACAATAAAGATGGCGAAACTGGAGCGACTGGCGTTTAAGAACAACATCAATGACATCACCGCCAACCCGATGGTGTCAAAGTTGTCTCGCCACAGCTTCAGGGATTTGCCAACATAGCGAATGGCAAAGAAAGGAATGGCGTAAAGTAGTAGAATCCACCAGAAGGAAAAGTCAGAAAAATTCAATTAACGGCTTCCTCCTTTTTTGTCCTTTGTCATTCGTCAGGGAACAGGGAACAGGGAACAGGGAACAGGGAACAGGGAACAGGGAACAGGGAACAGGGAACAGGGAACAGGGAACAGGGAATAGAAATTTTGTCTTCTATCTCCCCCATCTCCCCCATCTCCCCCATCTTCCTCATCTTCCCTATCTCCCCCATCTTCCCCATCTCCCAGACGTGCCATGGCACGTCTCTACCTTCCCAATCCTTTCCAAAATCCACCCCAGCCTTTGCCGGATTTTTCCGATGCTTCGGGTTTCGCTTCTTGATTATCAGAGGGGGCTGCTGGTTCTGCGTTGTCTAATGCGGCTGAAACATCGAATTCTTCAACTAAATATTGAGCCGATTTCTCAATCGTCGGGTAATCCCAGAACAAGGTTGAAGGTAATTCCACCTCTAACCAATCTTCGAGTTCACCGACAATGGTTACCGCATCAATGGAATCCAGCCCATAGCGGGTTAGGGGTTCGGTAACATCAATGTTTTTGGCGTCTAGGGACAGTTGTTCTACCAGTTGATTCACCATCCAGTTTTGAATCGCTTGGACAGAATCAACAGACTGATTGGGGGTGTCTACGTCACTTTGAACCATAACGTCATTAGGCTTGGAGTTGGAGTTCTGCACTTGCATGGGGTTTTTCCTCTTGTGTTTCAGTTTGGGCGAGTTGAATCGGTACAATGGAAAACATTTTGTTTTCCTGATGCAGCTTCAGCAGGTGTTGTGCCACATTTTCACTGTACGCTTTCGGGACAATATTGGGCAGCGATCGCCAGGGGCGTAAGCAGCGATAAAGTCCTAAGACTAACCATTCCCCCTTGCCAAAGAAGTCATCCAAGATTGTCCGGTTGTAAATCCAGGTGTGAACTGACGCGGCGGCGGCGTGTAAGTCGCAGTATTTTTTCGCCAGTTCAAAGAGTTCGGGATCTTGATCATGACCGTGTTCAAATCCGGAGTTGGCAATGCGTTCATCGAAGGCGTCGAGTTCCTCTAGAACAATGGTAGTTAAGCTGATAATTTTTTCCAGTACGTCGGCATCTACATCGGCTTCCGTCGTCAGCGCCTGAAGTTGTTCCCAGGCAATTTCTAGCCCTTGCAGCACATCATCAGCCCCGCGACCAAATAATCCCAGTTTCTCTGGCTCAAAGGGTGGCACAGATTTTTCTAGGGAAAAAATGGTATCTAGACGGGATTGAATCCCCTCCATGGTCTTCTGCTTGCGTCTGGAGCGATATTTGGCAATTTGGCGAAACTGGAGAATTAGAGCATGGAGGTTAACTACACTACTGCCATCAAACATACTGATAATCGAATTATCCCGCAGCAGTTTCTGGAAAATGCCGTAGTCATGCTCATCCCGCATATAGAACCGGGAACCGAGGACAACGTAAACACTGTTAATCACTTCTTCCAGTTTGATGGTGACGAAGTATTTCACCACCGCCGCCCAAACCGAGAATTGTTCGGGGATAATATGAAACCCTCTCGCCGCACCAATGGTTTCGCAATCACAAACCAACATGTCAATAAAGCCATCGACTAGGGTTTGTCGAGGTTGCGGGATATCAAAAACCGTTTTGTGATAAATAACTCGGTCAATGGCAAAGTTCAGCGTGGTTCTCATCGCCGTATCAGCCGCACCGTGAGAAAAAGCGGCGCATAACATCCGGGTGATTTGGAAGCCTTTGAGCGCTAGTTCTAACCCCGAACCCTCGTCTTTTAACCGCATTGCTTCGGGAATAAAGCAATCCTTAAACCCAATTCCACTCATATCCGAGGCGCGAATCCCATGGGTGAGGATTTTGGGCAGATTGTAGTAGCTGGAGGGGTCAACTTGACGTTTGTCCACCATAAATAAGGAGAGACAGCGAGCGCCCTCCTCTTCACTGGTTTTGGCTAAAACAAAGGATACCCCGGAACGGGTGGCGCGGTTAATGGGCCACTTTTCGCCATTCAGGAGATAGCCGCCCTCGACTTTTTTAGCCGTTACATCGCCACCAATCAAATCACTCCCATGCGCCCGTTCGGAATAAGCCAGACACATTGTCCCTTTTTCCTCGCGGATAAACTGAGACAGTTTCTTTTTCTGGTCATCTGTTCCCGCCATCCAGGTCAGGAATGACCAGAACATGGTGGTAAATGCGATCGCGATCGTTTGATCCCGCCTTGACATCACCCGGACAAAGGCGACGAATTCCTCAAAGGAGGTAAACTTGCCACCACAGTTTTCTGGCACATAGTAATCTTGTAGTTTCCAGTTATAAAGCCAATCCACTTCCGCTTCCGGAAACTCTTCGCTCTCATCCAGTTCCATCACCCGTTTAAAGGACATCGTACTCTCTGGATGACCCGGATCGCCCAAATCCCGTTCTAGCGCTTCTGCTATTTGATACTGTTTCAGTTGATGCATTTATCTGTACCCTTTCAACGAGTTTTGAGTGTTACGGAATGGCTTTATTCATCTTTATTCCCCATTCCCCATTCCCCATTCCCCATTCCCCATTCCCTGTTCCCTGTTCCCTGTCTAACCCTAAGACTTCGGAACTTGTAATTGCTGCGCCAACGCATCGACTTCTCCCTGGAGACGGCGGAACTTGCTCGTCAGTTTCGGATTTTCACTCCAATCCGCGATTACACCCAGTTCTCCATTCAGGAACTTGGTTCTCGCCGCACGGCGCTGAATCTTACCACTTGAGGTTTTCTCAATCGTTCCCGGTTGAACTAAGACAACCGCATACGCCGGGATTTCGTGTTCTTCAGCAATAGCTTGACGAATATCTCCAATCAGTTCCTCAAAGTTGACATCGTGAGTCCGGCGTTCAACCTCCTGCAACGTAATCAATCGTTCCTCACCGCCAGCCTCGATCGCAAATGCTGCGCCATAATCCGGACGTAAGGCGGAGTGAACCGCTTGTACCGTCCATTCAATATCTTGCGGATAATGATTCGTCCCTCGGATAATAATCAGGTCTTTAATCCGACCCGTAATAAACAGTTCACCGTCCCGCAAAAATCCTAAATCCCCAGTTCGCAAGAACGGACCTTCCCCAGTATCTGTCAGATAAGCCTGAAAGGTTTCCTTTGTCGCCTCTGGACGTTGCCAATACCCTTGAGCAACACTGGGGTCTTTCACCCAAATTTCCCCCACTTCATCAGGGTCACATTGGGTCAATGTATCAGGATTAGCGATAACGACTTGAGTATCACACACCAGACGCCCACAACTGGGTAACATCCTCACCCCCTCTTGGGGACTGGGTATCGGAACAATCCGATTTTTTTCTAAGGCGGATGCATCCAGGATACAGAGAACCGGCGGGGTGAGTAATGGCTTACTCGATACCAGCAGGGTATCTTCGGCTAATCCATACGCCGGGGCAAAGGCATTCCAACGAAACCCGCATTGTTCAAAGGTTTCAAAGAACGCCTGCATCACTTTCGGGTTAATCGGTTCCGCCGCGTTTCCCGCCGCTTGCCAACTGCTCAAATCTAGTTTTGCCAGTTGTTTGGGTTTTGCCCGCCGCACGCACAAGTCGTAAGCAAAGTTTGGCGCTTGGCTATGAGTTGCCCGATAATGGGTAATTGCCCCTAACCATCGCATTGGTTGCTTAATAAAGGAAAAGGGCGACATCACATAACAGGGCGTACCGTTATAAAGGGGTTGCACCATTCCTTGGACTAACCCGTAATCGTGGAAATAAGGCATCCAAGTCACGGTGGCGCTATCTGAATCGTAACCGCAGGCTTCATTCAGATAGCCGGAATGGAACATCAGGTTATGGTGAGATAGCATCACGCCCTTGGGTGTAGAGGTAGACCCTGATGTGTACTGAAGATACGCCAGATCATCACGACTTGCTTGGGGATCTTGCCATGATTCAGCCAGATTCAGATCAACCTGTTCAGTATCCAGCCATTGCATTTGGTCAAATTCGGGAAAGTCCTCTCGTCCATTCTCCAGTAGAGACAGAATTCGACCTGTAGTTAGACAAATAGAGGCTTGAGCATCCTGAACAATCGATCGCAGTCTGGGTAACGTGCGCTTCATCCGTCCTCCATCGGGAGGCGGCACCGGAATCGCGATAATTCCCCCATACAAACAGCCACAAAAGGCGGCAATCACCTCTAATCCTTGGGGATAGAGAAGTAACGCTCGCTCTCCTTTGGTACTATGCTGTTGCAGCCAAGCGCCAATCGCCCGGGCTAAACGGTCAAGTTCTGTGTATGTGAGTTCGGGTCCGTCTGGCTTGCCATCAACGAGAAACTTATAGGCTAATTTATCTGACTGCTGACGCGCCCTCCAACGCAGCAATTCTGTCAGTGTCGAAAATTCAGCTAGGGAAACTGTAGAACTAGCAGGGTTGTGAACCATCTTTGATATAACCTTATCTAAGCAGTTGGCTGGGGCTAAGTCTAAGACCTTGTCGCCGCGATCGCTCTATTCGTAGTCGGCGCTTTATTCGCCACCTTAGCTCGGCTACCCGATCCGCACGATCATTTAACTAATCTTAAAAATTGATAACAAAACGTGACATAATTATTCTTCTTCCAGTGCTTTACATAATTATGGCGTAATATTTATGAATGATACTGATCCTCTATAAAGTTTTGGTAAAGTTTTTATCGTCATTCGTCATTCGTCATTCGTCATTCGTCATTCGTAAATTCTCCCCCATCTCCCCCATCTCCCTCATCTCCCTCATCTCCCCCATCTCCCTCTGCCCCCTTTCACCTTACCTCAACGAATGAATGCCAATCTCCTGCAAACCCCCCATAGCGGCTATCACTGGGATGGAAGTAGTTCTCGCTTCTTTGAAGGGTGGTACTATCGAGTCACCTTACCCGATTGGGGTCAAACCTTCGGCTTCATGTATTCCATTGAAGATCCCATCAGCGGTCAACCCCACAGTGGCGGCTCGGCTCAAGTTTTGGGTTCTGAGGATGGCTATCTCTGCCGTACTTTTCCAGATGTTGAGCAATTTTGGGCATCTCCCTCATCATTAGCCCTAGGACATTGGGGCAAAACGGACTTAGCAATGCCCGCCAAATATCTAGATCCCCTAACCTTTGACAATCACATCCAGCAAGGGTATCAAGCCACCGCCACCTGGAATCAAGGTAAAATTAGTGATCCCGCCACGGGGGAGTACTGTAATTGGCGCTATCAAATTGAACCCATCTATGGTTGGGCGAGTAACAATGCGCCTCAGCAATCCACAGCCGGCTGGTTATCGTCATTTCAGATATTTGAACCCGGTTGGCAGATTTTAATGGCTCACGGCTGGGCGACGGGTTGGATTGAATGGAATGGTCAACGCTACGAGTTTACCAATGCTCCCGCTTACGGTGAAAAGAACTGGGGGCGTTCGTTTCCGCAAAAGTGGTTTTGGCTCAATTGCAACAGTTTTGATAATGAACCCGACTTAGCGCTCACAGCGGGAGGCGGTAGACGAGGAGTGTTGTGGTGGATGGAATCCGCTGCATTAATTGGTATTCACCATCAAGGCAAATTTTATGAATTTGTCCCCTGGAATTCAGAAGTGCGCTGGCAGATTCAACCGTGGGGAAGCTGGAAAATGCAAGCTCACAATGCTGACTATGAGGTCGAGTTGACGAGTACCACAAATCGACCCGGGACTCCCCTCCGCGCCCCAACGGAACAGGGTTTAATTTTTATTTGCCGCGATACCATGCACGGTCAGCTTACCCTGGAACTGCGAGAACGCCAGGGAGGAACCGCGAAAACGATTCTTAAAGCCCATAGCTCACTTTGCGGATTAGAGGTGGGTGGGGAACCGTGGGATCAGGCTTGGATAGGTGAGGCGAAATTGCCCTGGATTTCCTAGTAGCTGGGGAAGCAATGTAGAGACGTGCCATGGCACGTCTGGAAGCTGGGGAAGTTAACTCAAAACTCTACCTTACCTTTTGCCCATTGCCCATTCCCGATTGCCGATTGCCGATTGCCGATTGCCGATTGCCGATTGCCGATTGCCGATTGCCTGTTCCCTATTCCCTGTTCCCTGTTCCCCACGCTTTTGGGTATAATAGTCAAGTTGAAATGGGGCTGTGGCTCAGATGGATAGAGCAAGCGCCTCCTGAAACATCGGGCACCGCCAGGGAAACCTGACGAGTGAATGTAGTCAAATTCAAGGAAGCCTAAGTCTGATCCCAGATACGGTAATCTTGAGCCAAGCTGATTCGTTTGAGTTTAAATCAATCTGGCAAAACTCCACTCTAAAAACGAATCGGAAGGTGCAGAGACTGGTTTAAGGATACCAATAAAAGATGGACTACAATGTCTCATCGAAAGTAGAGCAACGCGGTATTCTGGCTGGACTGTTATTAGGTGATGGAAAAAGAAATCAAAACAATTTCTTTATCCAGAATTCATCGAAGTATGAGGAGTATCTCTTATTTAAGAAAAAGCTTCTCGAACAAATAACTGGTAAATCAGTCAGCATCCGACGCTGGAGTACAACAAAGGGCTATGAGCAGATTCGCCTAGAACCCAAGTTGATTCCCCTGACACGGGTCTTAGTTAAGAAGCTTTATCAAGCGGGAACGAAAACAATCACGCGAACGTTCCTAAATGTCTTAACCCCCCAGGGAATAGCGATTTGGTTTATGGATGATGGGTCTAAGTCCTTCCCAAAGAAAGACGGAAAGGTTCACGCTTTAACACTGAGCCTGAATACTTATCTCTCCAAAGAACAAAATGAGATCATTGTTGCTTATTTTGCCGAGGTTTGGGGATTTAAGTGGGGATTAAGTAAAGCCAAAGGACTTTATCGTCTGCGAATGGGAACGAAGGAAGGAAAACGGTTTTTAGCGTTCATTCGTCCTTACATCCACGACAGTATGCTCTATAAAATACAAACCTCCTTAAACAGAACGGCTACCACCTAAAGGCGATACGCCCAAGGTGAAGGGATAGTCCAGAGAGTGAGGAAACTCACACCAATCTGAAGCGCTAGGTCGCCGGTTCGAATCCGGCCAGTCCCGTCAATAAGACGCCATTTAAGACATTCCTGTGTTTCAAATCGATTACCCGAATTGACAAACACGATTAACCCACAAGGATTAATGATGAAGACACGACAACTCGGCAAAAATGGACTGATGGTCTCAGCCATAGGACTGGGATGTATGGGAATGTCTGAGTTCTACAGTGGTAGGGATGAAGCCGAATCCATTGCTACCATTCACCGGGCGCTGGAACTGGGAGTGACCTTTCTGGATACAGCAGATATGTATGGTTGTGGCGATAATGAGCGGTTGGTGGGTAAAGCAATTGCCAACCATCGCGACCAAGTTATCCTAGCCACGAAGTTTGGGATTGTGCGGGGTCAAGATAGTCAGGTTCGGGGCGTCAATGGGCGTCCTGAATATGTCCATCAAGCGTGTGATGCATCCCTGGAAAGGCTGGGGATTGACCACATTGACTTGTACTATTTACACCGAGTTGATCCGAATGTTCCGATTGAGGAAACGGTTGGCGCAATGGCTGAGTTAGTAGAACAGGGTAAAGTACGCTACATTGGTCTATCGGAGGCGGCTCCCGCGACGATTCGACGCGCTCATGGGGTTTACCCGATTACCGCGTTGCAGACAGAATACTCGCTCTGGAGTCGTGATCCAGAAGACGAGATTCTGCCTACGGTTCGGGAATTAGGGATTGGTTTTGTCGGGTATAGTCCACTGGGTCGAGGATTTCTATCGGGTCGGATTACCAGTCCAGAGGATTTAGCACCGGATGATTACCGCCGAAGTTCACCTCGGTTCCAAGGGGAAAATTTTAGCAAGAATTTGCAACTGGTTGAGCGGATTAAGGAAATTGCCCAGGAGAAAGGGGTCACTCCAAGTCAGCTAGCGATCGCGTGGTTATTGGCTCAAGGTGATGACATTGTACCGATTCCTGGGACTAAGCACCGTCGATACTTGGAAGAGAATGTTGAGGGAACGACCATCACCTTCACCCAAGACCAACTCCAGCGCATTGACGAGGTAGCTCCCCAGAACATTGCCGCAGGCGATCGCTATCCGGACATGAGCAGTGTCAATCGGTGACATCTTCCACCTTTGTGTCGAATATTATCATGGCGGCTGCCTAATTGGAAGTCATCTGACAGTAGATTTTTAGAAGCTTTACGGACTAGCAGAGAATTAGAGTGGAAAGTTTTCAGGGGATCGTGGAACTTTTCCAGTAATGGATTGCATTGCGGTTAAGCGTACCTTTAGACTGGTATCTTGCGATGTAGGGGGGATTTCCAGGTTCCGCCCAAACGAGCGCTCCTCCTTGATACCACCTGATTCATCTGTTTATTCATGCTTTTGAGGATTTCTGTGCGTCAACGGCGATATGGGTTTTCGCGATCGCAACGCTCTAAGGTTAGATTACTGTCCTGGTTGATGCCGATTTTGGCGGTTTCGCTATTGTGTGGCTATAAGCAAATTCAAAGTTATTTGATCCAGCCGGAAGCTATTTTGGTTTTAGGGGGAGAAGAAGAACGAGAACTGTTTGCGGCAGATTTTGCCCAGCAGCATCCTGATCTTCACATCTGGGTATCGTCGGGTAGTCCGTCTTGGTACACCGAAAAGGTATTCGCCAAGGCGGGAATTCCCCGCAATCACCTGCATATTGATCGCCGCGCTACCGATACGGTGACGAATTTTACAACGTTGGTGGATGAGTTGAAAGCCCAAGGAATTGATGGTGTCTATTTGATTACGGCGGATGATCACATGCTGCGGGCGCGGGTAATTGGTGAAATTGTGTTTGGCAGTCGCGGGATCACTCTTAAACCCGTCCCGGTGTCGTTAGGACGTGATCCGGAACCGATTGAGAAATCCCTGCGGGATGGTGCGAGAGCGTTATTGTGGGTGACGACTGGACATACTGGTGCAACTCTGGGTCAGACATCCAATTTCCTGAAAAAATAGAACTTATCAGAGTTCATTTATCGGTGAAGAGGGCGGGTTTTGTTGTTGGGTTATCGGTGAGGAGGGCGGGTTTTGTTGTTGGGTTATCGGTGAGGAGGGCGGGTTTTGTTGTTGGGTTATCGGTGAGGAGGGCGGGTTTTGTTGTTGGGTTATCGGTGAAGAGGGCGGGTTTTGTTGTTGGGTTATCGGTGAGGAGGGCGGGTTTTGTTGTTGGGTTATCGGTGAAGAGGGCGGGTTTTGTTGTTGGGTTATCGGTGAGGAG
>NZ_JAVJUO010000083.1:0-28946 GCF_040220555.1 Coleofasciculus sp. C1-SOL-03 | reverse complement strand
TTCGAGTTTGATGCCAATGCGTTTTTTGCCAGTTGTCGGATAGATCTCACCTCTGCCGTTGCTGTATGGGCAAAGTCGAGCAACATAAGTTCCTGTGTTCACACCTTTTGGGATGACCGTTTTCACGATGTCGCCAGTACACAAGCCATGAATCGGGCGCAATGGGCGATATTTTTGCGGATAACCTAGTCTATCGGTTTGGCATCGCTGTCGTCCGCCTTGACCCGTTGCTTTGAGGAGCAGAATCTTATTGGTCAAAACTTTGAGCATTTCAGTTACACCGACACAAGCAGCATCTAACCAATGCGCTTTGGCAAGTCCTAACCGAGTGCGGTTATATTTGGTTTGTCCACCTGTCCCAGTCGTCACGGGTAGTCCAATTGCCTTGAGCGTCTCGAACAACTTCCAGCGAGTTGAATTGACCGCAGCAGCATCTTTCCGGGGCGTTTTGGCTTGTTTGCCAGCTTCCATCAATTTCCTTGCCTGTGCTGGATGAATTGGATTCATCGGTGTTTTATTGGCATCAATCAAAAAAACATAGTTTGACATGATTTGTTGGGTCGGTTTGACCAGTCCAAAGTTTAGTAATGTTAGCTTCGACAATGCTTCTAAGGCTTGTTATGGAGTATCAGAGGGCTTTCAATTGATGTCTCGCCTTTCGTTGATAGTTCCGACAGTGCCAAAAACTAGCGTTCATTCTTGGGTGTCATGACCAAAAAAGCGTAGCCAACCTTGCCAGATGGTAGGTTACTCTTTTTTACGGCTGAGTCTGCACGCTCAACCCGCCTACCCAAAATGTTTAGTTTTGGGTAGGTATGGGTAGACATTTACGAGCGGAGGTTAACAAATGACGCTCCCAAGCTTAAGAGCGTTGGATTTTATCCTTCTGGCTGATAAAGATCAAAGCAACGGTGGCGGGAACCACTACAATCACTCCACCCAGAACCAGACTCCATAAAAAATTGGCTAATGAGGGCGTCATAGAACTTTAATCCTTGTAACTATTGTTCATACTCATTTTACCCTAACGGGAATGGCACGCTCAATAAGCAATTTGGGAGTGCCAAAACCATTGATATGCCGTAGGGTGGGCAATGCCCACCAGCCTTCAGTCAGTGCCATTCACTCTAATACCGAGTTGCGCTCAAACATAGTAGCTAGGGGAAGCAGGGGAAGCAGGGGAAGCAGGGGAAGCAGGGGGAGGGAAAGTTATATCTTTGCAACTTGGTATAACTCCCTCATCTCCCCGACATCCCCTAGATCACGGGTTTAAGACGGTTTCCCAGCGACACAAAGCGCGGGTTGGGAGTCCTGTTCCATAACTTGAGAGGCGTAGTGACTTGACTTAGCAATATAGATGCCAAGTAAAACCACAGCAAACGCGAATCCGTTAAACAGACTTAAATGTTCGGCAAACAGAATCCACGCCACCAAAGCTGCTAGTACCGGATCAAGGAGTAGGAACACGCCCACTAAGCCAGAAGACAAGCGTTTGAGGCTATATGCCTGAAGTCCTTGACCAACAACTTGACAGACAACCGCTAAACCGATAACTGATAACCAGCCTGAACCCGAAATCGGGAACAGTCTGTCTTCAGTTAGCAGGACAACGGGTAACGTTACTACTGTTCCGACTAAGCAGCACCACATAATAATATTTGTGGCATCCCACTTGGCACGCAGTTTTTCAATCAGCATCAAGTTAGCGGCAGAAAACAGGGCAGATAACAACGCGGCAATATCCCCGGCAAAGTTATCGGTTGCGACTTGTAAATCATCAAGCCCTAGGGCAGTTGCTCCCACCATTGCCATCATCAACCCAATCAGAAACCGACTATCAAAACGCTGACCGAATATTAGCCATACTCCCAGAGTGGTAAATAAGGGAGTCAGGTTATGTAAGATGGTGGAATTGGCAACACCTGTTTGGGTGAGAGACCATGCCCAAAGTGCCAAACATCCCCAAAACATAACGCCAGCCGCGATCAACATGATCCAGTCGCGAACGGTATACTCTGACTTAGGTATAGATGATTGTTCATCCTGTTGCGATCGCGCTTTCGACTGGTTCAATAGCCATAAGACGATAAAGGCAATCCAGAAGCGATTAAAGATGGTGGCAAATGGACCAAGTTCTCGTTCGCTCAATCGGATAAATATAGCCGCCAGGGATAAAGCGACGATGGCGGTAAATATGGCAATGATAGCCATCATCGTTGGACTAGGATTGAGCTGAGATTTGGATAAGTGTAACGGTTGAGTTTTCTGTATCATTTAAAGTTCATAGGAAGTAACTTTATTGTTATAATTTTCAGACAAATAATCGATTAATTTTTATTTTTTTCAGTATTATTCATTGTGTCGTCAATTCCAAGCCGTTGTGAAATAGCCCCTTTCTCCCCTCCCTCTGCTTTCACAAATCATTTAAACTTCATTGAGTGGGTTTTATTTGCATCATACCAGAGGAAGCGCGGAAAGTCTCCCTTTTAACCAGAAGAATTTCCTTTGAGATTATTTGTAGAAGCTTTTACTTTTTAGCTAACGCTACTAGGTATCTTAAGGTTTCAGAGCGACTTAAACGGCTATTATTTTGTATTTTGTTATTTAATTTAATATTTTTTCACATTACACCGTATTCCTTAAAATACGCGATCGCACCTTGACTGCCAAAGTAGTGGTAAAAGCTACTGAACTGGATTATGGGATTGAATGATCACCCCCTCTGGCGTATAAACCTCCACTCGCAATTGGGCATTATCACTAATCACTTCCAACGCTTCTCCTAAGGTCAAAATGTGATTCACAAGACCGGCATGAGCATCTGAGTCGCCTTGGGCTTTAGCTGTCATTGCCTGTTGTTGCACCATCTGGACGTAAGCAGGGGTTAACCGCACCTTAATCATCTGATTGTCAATGGTATAGGTACAGATTTTGGGTGTCCCTGAACAGGTTTGATTAAGATCCCGACGGGCTTGTTGCAGCTTGACGGCTAACTGAAGCTGGTTTTGAGCCTGTTTAAGCGCACCTCGGTAGGGTTCAACCAAAGATTGTGCCTTGGTATAGTAATAGGTCTCTTTGGGTACTTGATTGACATAGGTTAGGGCATTGCGCCAGTGAACCAGAGCAACTGACCATTGCTTGTCGGATTGAGAATCTGTCGCCAGTTGAGCCAGCCGCACGCCTTGATTATAGGCATTGGCAGAAATTTGTTCTTGAGTTTTGCGATCGCGGGCGTTGGCAAGTTTGGGTAAATACAGCGCCAATAACTCTTGGGCTTCCTCATAAGGCGTTGTCCCTTGGGGAATCTGTTTGAGACGCCGCATCGACGCTTGCCAAGTAGCATAAACCAATTGCCAGTCTGATAAGGATTGGGCAATCCCTTGGCGTACCTCAGCCATCCGCGCTGCTTCTTGAGCCGCTTTTAAATGTTCCTGGGCTTTTCGTTCCTTCAGTAGCCGCTGATTAATTTCCTCTAAATTCGTCTTATACGCCTTAATTTTGGCTTTGGCTAAGGGCTGGAGATTGCTATCGGTGGGAAGCTGTTCCAGTTTTGCGATCGCGTCTCGCCAGAGGTTCTGAACCTCCCGCCATTTCGCCTCTGGATGTGGCGGATTTTGACTTTCATACCCGGCTCTAGCCGCCGTTTTCAGCGCCTCCACCATATCCGCCACGGTTTCTGATTGCGATCGATAGACTTGGAGTTTTTGTTGTGCTTGGCTGCGATAACGTGACCAAGGTGGAATCGCCACCACTAATTGAATCGCCTCTTGTAGCTGTTCTTGGGCTTCCAAAACCGCTTTTCCCGATTCTGGATTTTGCAGGGTTTTTACTGATTTTTGGCTTAACTGTTCCGCTTCTGGCAACACCGTGCATTTACCGATGACACAAGGACGAGTCAGGACATAAAGCGTGCTAAAGAAAACCACCAAACTCAACCCAGCACCCGCTACTACCAAAGGTAGCCAGGATGATTTTAACCTGAGCTTGACTGACGGCGGTTGTTCAGATTCTGACTCATCGGCTTCATCGTTTACCTCCGGAATCGGTTGATCCCACGGATGGGATGACTCGGCTTGTGTTTCGTCCGAGCCTAGGTTTGGGGAAGTTTCCGTTTCAGACGGGGGGTTAGTCTCCTCTGTGGCGTTCGTTTCTACCGAATCCGCATCAGAGGGTGTAACCGTTTCGGGTTCAGGTTCAGGTTCAGAGAAATCTAGGGAGAGCGATCGCGAAACGTAAGGTTTCTTTTCTCCAACTCTGAGCAGGTTAACTCTGGCTTGTTGAGCCACCAATGGATATTGGCTGTGAATCGTTTGTTCTAAAAACGCCAAAATCTCATCTTGATCCAGCGTCGCCTCGGCGGGATGCTGTACCCAAATCGCTAACCGTTCATCACTTCGCCGACACCGAACTTGAACAGGAATACTCTCATGCAGGTATGACTGCAAGTCCTCCTGTAAGCAGTTGCCTAAATCCGTTAATTCCTCTGGGCGCGTCGCTGTTTTCATTTGCTCAATGCATGAGCGCTACACTCTAAATGTACCGTTATATAAAACTTACACAAATTTACCAATACTTGGTAAAATCTGGCGTTTACTTACGTCCTGCTCTTGAATGACGGTGTCGGCGGCTATCTCCAAATTCAACGATGCTCTCAAGTCGCGATCACCAACCAGCCCACCTTTACCCGACATTTTAAGTATTTTTACTGATCAGATAACTTGATTCGTCATATAATCAAGATTAATCTGAATGCTACTGGCATAGGCTCTAGACCTTTATGTTGTAGGTCTGAGCAATCAATCATATCATACCCGGTCAAACATCCTGAATAAAAATGCCTGAAACAATGTTTGTTGCAACATTGCAATTGGGTTCAATCCTCAGGACATGAGATCACCTCTTAAGTCAGTGTCATTCATTTTAACTTTGCTGTCTTAGGAGTTTGCCCAATGTACTGGAAGGTTTATTCGTTCACTTTTATAACCACAGCAATGCTATTCGGGTTGGCGAACAAACCCGCTTTAGCTTTTAGCTTTACAACTATTGATGAACCAAGTTCAACCCTGTTGGGGTGTCCACCGCCTTCTTTGGCTGAACTGGGGAGTGCCGACACAACTTCATCTGAGGGAAATTACCTCACATCAGTTCCCGCCTACGACTGGTATCACGGTTGTGGACCTACAGCAGCCGCTTCCGTAATTGGTTATTGGGATTTAAATGGCTATGTTAATCTTTTTGATGCTAGTGGAGATGAGGTTTTCCTAACCTCCAATGTTGCCGATCAAATATCTAGCCCTGAACACAACGCTAAATATAACCCAACGCCCGACAATCCTCTTCTACCAATTCCCGCCTCTACAAGCATTGCTGATTGGTTCGGAACATCCAAAGATCCCTTAAATTATGGGTGGAGTTATCTTTCACAGGCTGACAATGCATTTACAGGATACACAAACTACCGGGGATATCAATTCAATTCGTGGAATGAAAGCTTTTCCACAGGAGAGTTTACCTGGGAGGATTTAGTATTAGAAATTGATTCTCAACGTCCTTTGATGTTTCTTGTTGATTCTCGGGGTGATGGTTACACAGATCATTTTGTTCCAGTACTAGGCTACGATGATCGAGGTGTAGAAGGGAAGTATTATGGCTTTTACACAACATGGAGCGAGAATGAAACAATTGTTTGGAGAGAGTTTCAAGGTATGTCTCAAGGTCAACCTTGGGGTGTAGGATATGGAACTTTCGTGCAACCCGTTAGCCGTGCAACTCCTGAACCCTCGCCTATACTCAGCTTGCTAGCATTAGCTGGATTAGGTGTTGGCTTAACACGGGGACGCCAGCAAAGTTAATACAGCTAATTTGGTATGTAGTCAGGGCTTTAGCCCTATATTCTGTTGGGTAATAGGCGTAAACCCCTGCCAACTCATGCCCTATGCATATAGCAAGTCGCTAGGCGTGTATTTACAACTTCAGGAGCTGAAGCTTAGTCCAGATGAGAGGTTCCTAAAAATAAATTGTAACTAGACCAGAGCGAAGTGCTATAACTTCCTGCCAGCTTCCATCTGGCAATCCCCGTCCTCACATAGTAGGGCGGGGTTCATGAACTTATTACTTTGTCCAGAGGTGCCATGTCTGGAACAGGCTTCCCCTGCACCAGAGGACGTTTATGACGAAGCCTTACCACCCCAACCGGGAGCCTTTTGAGCGGCTCTGAGAACAAATGCCGCTAGCTTTTCTATTTGCTCCCGTGGCATCCAGGTGTCTGGCACTTGGCGACACCAAACACTCGGAGCGCTACCATCGTAGGTCATGGGTTCTCTGAGAAACGAGATAATTCCATCAACATTATCGCGAGGTGGGGTAGCTCCCGCCAATGTTTCCAATCCTAGGGATACTCTGGGATCTTGGAGGGTGGTTCCGCCAACATGACAATTGATGCAATGGGTTTTAAACAATTCTTTCCCCTCCGCCAAATCGTCTGGGGTAAATGCCTTGGTCTGTCCCTGTCCATCTAAATCTAATGCCACAGGTTCAGTCACCTTTAAGTAACGTTTAACATAGTCATCGATCGCATACGCGGGTGAGCTGACCATAAAGACAAGACAGAGCGCCATCAACGTAACGAACAGACGGTGAGACAAAACATTATATCGAAATGAATGGCTAAGGTGAACGCTTTTAATCCTAGTCTTCAGCATTAGTTTCTAGTTTTTTTATCTTTTGTTTTTGGTGACTGAAGGGTTGAACACTAGCCAATTAAACGTTGAAAGGTTTTACCTCCAACTTTTTAATCGTCTACTTCCAACCCTCCAATGAATCCTTTACAAAAATCCGGATTTAGTTGTAGACTTTACCGCCTCCCCACATGATACCTTGGATTTTGGGTTGAACTAGAATATAGCCCGCGATCGCCTTAAGGTCATCCTCAGTCAGATTTCTCATCTCCGGGAAGATATCGGCGCTGCGAGTGCTGGGGTGGAACTCATAAATTTCCGTAAATCCGTCGTAGGTTGTCGGATTTTTCATGTAATCGACGAGAGCGGCGATGTTATCGCGAGGGGGGAATGCCCCTTTGAGATCCTCTAAACGTAAGGTGACGTTCGGGTTAGTCTTGGTTCTGCCGCCGATATGACATTGACTACAGGTATCATTAAACAGGCGTTTACCTTTGGCGACCTCTTCTAGGCTGAGAACAGTGGTATCACCCTGGTCATTCACGGGAACGGTACGAACGTCCTTACTCAGTTCCAGAGCAGTGGCGCTACTCACCGCTATTTGAAATACAAAGAATACCATTGCCACAGCCAGCAAGATCAATCGTTTCATTCGGGGTTCTCCTTGGAAAATTTGGCTCATTCGTTTTAAATGCATGAAAATTGCTCAACCTGTAGCTTATCCTCTACCTGAAGGGCATCGCCGTCAACCACTCATGGGGATCAAACTGACAGTCTGCACGTCTACAGGTGTCACACTACGGATTTTCAGTGAACTCTTCACAGAAAATAGGGAATGCAAAAGTCGCCCATTTTATCATGCCATTCCGATGACGCCTTTCTCTCAAAAAGTTTTTGAACTCATCAGGCTATAGGTAAAAACTCACAAAACCCTCCCCCTCAAAACTCCGTTTTATGATCAGCGCCTTTCGCCATCAACGTCATTGGTTCCGAATGAGAAACCACAGTAGGTGAGGTGGGGAAGGGTTGATGGAGGCGGATAAGCTGGGCTAGCGTCTTTTTCAACTGGGTGCGAGGAACGATCGCATCGACAAATCCGTTCTGGAGTAGATATTCAGAGGTTTGAAAGTCGTCGGGGAGTTTTTCGCGCAAGGTTTGCTCAATCACTCGGCGTCCCGCAAAACCAATAGTGGCTTTGGGTTCAGCCAGGATAATGTCCCCTAACATGGCAAAACTAGCGGTAACGCCTCCCGTGGTGGGATGGGTTAATACAGGGATATAGAGTAGGTTAGCTTGACGATGCTGTTCCAGCGCCCCAGAGATTTTTGCCATCTGCATCAGGCTTAACATCCCCTCTTGCATTCTCGCCCCGCCAGAGGCGCAGATAATCACCACAGGTAAGCGTTGGCGGGTGGCTTGTTCGATCAGGCGGGTCAGTTTTTCGCCCACGACTGAACCCATACTCCCGCCCATGAATCGGAAATCCATGACGCCAAGGGCGATGGGTAATCCATGAATCTGTCCGATTCCCGTTTGCACGGCGTCAGTCAGTTGAGTCTTGTCTTGGTAGTCTTGTAGGCGATCTGTATAGGATTTGCGATCGCGGAATTTTAGCGGATCAGTGGGGCGAATTTGCTCATCAATGGGTATCCAGGTAGTGCCATCGATAAGCTGGCGAATCCGTTCATCGCTATATACCCGGATATGATGACCACATTCTGAGCAGACCATTTGATTCGCTCTCAGGTCTTTAGTATAGGTGAGAACCGCGCACGCCTCACATTTTGTCCACAATCCATCAGCAATTTCCCGTTCCCGTCGTTGTTGGGGCATCGGTTCTGATTTTCGTCGATTGGCAAACCAGTCAAATAAAGACATGAAACGTTTTTAATTCCTTAATAATTATCCGATATTTCTGCTTATTCCTCGTCTGGAGAACTGAGTAATAGCAAAGCTGTCCATTGATCATAAGAGCGAACTTGCAACGCAGCCGGACTTCCCGCGCCAAAATAGGATGGGATACCCTGGTCAATAATCCGACTAGGGATGTCGTGAGCTGCCAGAACCTGCTGCATCAGCTCGGCTTCCCAACGAGTATGGGTTGTTTTCAGGGTGATCCAGGTGGTCAAAATTAAGCAGGATGATCACAAGACAAGAGTTATTTTACTCGTTATCGGCGACTTCCTAGCTGATGTAGAGATGTGCAGTAGCACATCTGGGGGCGAGGGTGTCAATTTGTCGGGGCTGATCATCCAACGGACGCGATCGTGTTTATAGTTGCGCTGTCTTCGTCGGTGTCCAACTCCAAAGGTATCATCAAATAACAAACCTAAAACTTTATTATACTTTTCTTGCACTTTCTTATTTATTGATTAAACCATCGAAACAGGGGGATACAATTCAAGCAATATGTCTTGGTGTATCACCCGATGAAATTTCCTCAATGGTGTTTTAACTGGATATCTCTAACGGTTTCCCTCTCTCAAGCCATTCTGGTTACAATAGCGGCGCTAATTGTTAGTCCACAGACACGGGCGCAATCAATTGTCCCAGCCTCCGATGGAACGGGTACGATTGTTGAACAACAGGGAAATACATATACCATTAATGGCGGCAGTTTGTCAAGCGATGAAACCAATCTCTTCCACAGTTTCCAGGAGTTTGGTTTAGATGCCGATGAAATCGCTAATTTTATCGCCAATCCTTACCTCAACACTATTTTCGGGCGAGTGATGGGGACAAATCCCTCGCTGATTAATGGCTTGATTCAGGTGACAGGGGGAAATGCCAATTTATATTTAATGAATCCGGCGGGAATCGTGTTTGGGCAAAATGCTCAGCTAAATGTCCCGGCTGATTTTATCGCGACAACGGCTACAGGGATTGGGTTTGGCGAGAATCTTTGGTTCAATGCGTTCGGGACAAATGAGTATCAGCAATTAGTCGGAAATCCGCAACAGTTTATTTTTGATGTGTCTCAGCCCGGAAGTATTGTTAATGCTGGAAATTTAGCTATCTCCCAGGGTCAGAATTTAACTTTACTTGGTGGTACAGTGATTAATACGGGAGAACTGACAGCACCGGGAGGAAGAGTTACGATTGCAGCCGTTCCGGGTTCTCATCGGGTCAAGATTTCTCAACCGGGACAATTGCTATCTTTGGAAGTTGAACCATTGGTGAATAGTTCGGGACAAGTTATCCCCTTTACACCATTAGATTTAGCTGAATTGTTGACAGGGACAGATGAAACCCTAGAGACAGGCGTTGAGGTGGATTCAGCCGAAACGGTGAAATTAACGGATTCGGAATTAATTCTCCCCAATGAAACAGACGTTACTATTATCTCTGGCACAATTGATGTTTCCCAGATCGGAAATGCTGGAACACCAGTGGGGGCGCACGTCTATGAGGGGGCGCACGTCTATGAGGGGGCGCACGTCTATGAGGGGGCGCACGTCTATGAGGGGGCGCACGTCTATGAGGAGGCGCACGTCTATGAGGGGGCGCACGTCTATGCGCCCCTACATGCGGCTTCATCTGCAACTGGCGGCGAGATAAATGTTATTGGCAAAACTGTAGGATTAATCAGCGCCAATATTGATGCATCCGGTACAAATAATGGCGGTACTGTTCGCATTGGTGGCGACTATCAAGGTGCAGGAATAATTCCGAATGCTGACATCACATTAGTTAATGAAAATTCTACGATTAAAGCCGATGCTTTAACCGCAGGTGATGGCGGAACTGTGATTATCTGGGCAGATGAGCAAACTACATTTTATGGCAACATTAGCACTCGTGGTGGACTCAGTTCTGGTAATGGCGGTTTTGTGGAAGTATCTAGTCAGCAACAGTTAGCCTTTGATGGTGTTGTCGATGTAAGTGCTAGTGCGGGTGAAGCGGGACAGTTATTATTAGATCCCACGAGCGTGATTATTGGCACAACTGGAACTAATGATACAGCACTCAACGATAATCAAATCCTGTCGGGAGACGGTAGCGGGAGTTTCCTGATTTCTGCTAATTCACTGTTAACTGCATTAAATTCCGGGGATGTTTCAATTGCTGCCAGTAAAAACATTGATATTATCAGTGATATTAATTCCAGCAGTAGCAACAATTTAACCTTTGAAGCGGCGTTTATAAACTTGGATGCCTCAGTTTACTTGAATGGTGGTAATCTCACCTTTGAAGCGCCTGTGATTCTTCGCAGTAGTCAGACACTCAGCACAGGTTCTACAGTTGGCGGGGATATTACCTTTAATCGTAGTCTTCATGCCTTTAATCCGGGTACGGATACGTTAACCTTAGAAGCTGGAACTGGGAATATTACGTTTAATGGTGCTGTGGGTGGAGCGTTACCTTATAATGTGGCGGTACTGTTAGATGATCCGGTGGGATATTGGCGTCTGGATGAAGAGGGTGAGACGGCTTTTGACTCGTCTGGAAATAATATAGATGGCACTTACTTTGGTGGGGTAAATCGTAATCAAGAGGGGGCGTTAGTGGATGATGCTAATCCAGCACCGTTCTTTGATGGTACGACGGGGTATGTAGAAATTCCGGATTCAGATTTTATTGATTTTGGCACGAATGAAGATTTTACGATAACCGCTTGGATTAAAGTGTCGCCTGAACAATTGGATAGGGAACAGGCAGATAATGATGTTATTGAAAAATGGAGTGGAACCGAGCCATATCCTTATGTGATTCGGTATTACAACCAAACTCATCCGAACCCAGGCAAAATTGTTGCATTGCGATTTGATAACCCGAATATTTCTGGCGTTACCTCAACCGTATCCTTAAATGATGGAGAGTTTCATCATGTTGCTTTTATCAAAGAGGGTTCGACACTCTCTTTATACGTTGATGGGATTCTACAAGATACGAATACCGATATGACAAATCGCCCGACACAAAATAATTCTCCACTTTTTTTAGCACGTAGAGGGTCAAACTCACCAGTTGATAACTTTTTCACGGGCAGTATTGACGAAGTTGCCATTTACAATTCTGCCTTATCTCCTTCAGAAGTGGCGGCTCAATACACGACGGGAACAGGTACAGCCACCTCAAGAAAACTCGGTGGATTAACGGTCAATAATGCCGCCAATATCATAGCCAATGAGACAATAACTGCCAACATTATTGACCTAACAGCCAGTCAAGATATCACGACTCAATCCCTAGACACAAGTTCAAGTGCAGGTGATGGTGGTTCCATTACCCTTAATGCTGAAAATAATATTCAAGTCACCTCAATTAACACCCAAGCCGGAATTAACGATACAGGCGGAAATGTTGACATTACCGCTGGTGGATTCATCCAGATAACCGACACATTTATCGACCAAAATAGTAGAAATGCCAGTATTTCTACAGCCGGAGGTAACGGCGGAGGTATGATTACTATCGAACATGGCGGTCAAGGTTTGATTCCTTTTAATGTGGGTGATGCCTCCATTAACGGTACAGCAGGTGCGATTACCAGTGGCGAGTCTAACCTTGAACCTTCTCAATCGCTTCCTGATAACCAAACTGAAGGGAATATTCGGATTATCACCGATAAATTTATCACGGGTTCTTGTCCTCCTGACTGTTTAGACACTGAACAATCTGAGATAGATGAATCTGAGGATATTACTGAAGATGTCGTGATTGATAATTCTCCAGTTTTGAGTCCAATCGCGGAAACTGAAACCGCCTTCACGAATGACTATGAAGAATATTGGGGGTTAACTGAGACGCCAATTATTACGCTGACACAAGCACAAAGGACTTTACAAAGGATTGAACAGGCGGCTGGCGTAAAACCCGCTCTGATTTATGCGGTGTTTGTGCCAGGAAATGGTGTTGGAGATGATGGTGGGAAAGTGGAAGTTGAGACGAGAAAACGCAGAGGAACGCAGAGGGAAGCGCAGAGGGGCGCAGAGGGGGTTGGCGGTTGGGAGTCTATAGTTTTGGCTGAGGAGGTGTGGGAAGATACGGATAAATTGGAGTTGATTTTGGTTACGGCTGAAGGGGAACCGATTCGATATACTGTACCGGGGGCGACTCGGGAAAGGGTGATGGAAATGGTACAAACATTCCGTCGTGCGGTTACGGATACTCGCATTCCTCGTCCGTATCTTCCTAGCGCCCAACAATTATATCAGTGGTTAATTGCTCCCTTGGAGGAGGAGTTACAAGATAGAGAAATTAATAATCTAGCTTTTATTATGGATCAGGGTTTGCGTTCATTACCAGTAGCAGCGCTTCATGATGGGAATGGTTTTATTATTGAACGCTATAGTCTTGGGTTTATGCCAAGTTTGTCGCTCACGGATACTCGTTATGTGGATGTGAGAAATCTAGAGGTTTTGGCAATGGGGGCGTCGGAATTTACGGAGCAAAATCCCTTACCTGCTGTGCCTGTGGAATTATCCGCGATCGCAGATAAACTATGGCAAGGTGAATCGTTCCTTAATTCTACGTTTACTCCCGCCAATCTTAAAGCAGCACGGGCGGATCAACCCTTTGGTATTGTCCATTTGGCAACTCATGGTGAATTTAAACCAGGTAAACCCGAAAATTCCTATATCCAGTTTTGGAATACAAGACTATCCCTGGATCAAATTCGCCAACTTGGACTACATAATCCACCTGTAGAACTAATGGTATTAAGTGCTTGTCGAACCGCATTAGGAAATGAAGAGGCTGAGTTAGGATTTACCGGATTAGCGGTACAAGCGGGGGTAAAATCAGCGTTAGGAAGCCTCTGGTATGTCAGTGATGAGGGGACATTGGGATTAATGACCACGTTTTATCAAAACTTAAAGCAAGTCCCGATTAAAGCCGAAGCGCTGCGACAAACCCAATTAGCGATGATTCAGGGTCAGGTGAGGATTGAAAATGGGCAATTGATTACTCCAGATGGCACCATTGATTTACCTGAAGAATTAGCGGGAATTGAGGATAAGGCGTTTACTCATCCTTATTTTTGGAGTGCATTTACATTAGTAGGAAGTCCTTGGTAATGGTGTAGAGACTCCTCATGCTACGTCTCTACTGGCGGGCATTATCCACTTCCTCTCTCTTATCCCCTATTGCCTATTGCCAAAATCCAGATTTTCAGTGCCATTGATTTTAAATGTGTAGGGGCGGGTTTAGGAACTTGCGTTTGGTTATTGATGATAACCTTTGTGCAAAACCCGCCCTGACTGAGTATTGACTAAGTAGGTTAGCGGAAATAAACTCAACTTATGAAGTTATGTAAACAACCCTCAAACCCTTACAAAGGACAAAGGACGAATGACGAATGACGAATGACGAATGACGAATGACGATCACCACCGTTAACTTTAACTGTCCCTACCTACTTACTACTCAACCGGATGCTGATGAAATTGCCAGAAGCGCCACAAAAGAGCGATCGCCAAAATTATAGCGGGTGTGAGTACAGCAATCAGGGCATTCCCGGACGTTGCCGGAATAGGGGGTAAACTAGGACTGGCGTACTTAATCAGCAGGGAAATGCCAAGGGAGAGAATTAAGACTTTGACAATGAAATTGACTTGAATACCCATAAGTTTGTGTGCCACCTGGTATGCGGTTGTGATATTATTCCCTTTTTTAGCACCAATGAATCAACTTGACCCATTGGACAATCAAAACCTCCAACGTTTACAGCTATTTGCCTACCTGCTGCCCGTGATCGGCTTTTTTCCGGCACTGTGGACACTCTACCGTCGCCAAGGAACACGAGAACAGCAAGCGGCGAGTCGCTTGTCCATAACCTTGGCTTTCGCTTGGCTAGTAGGCTACATTTTATTATTGTCAGGGGCGCAGCTCACCGAGTTCTGGAGCTTCCGCCTGTTATTTATGAATACCATGCTCACCTCTGGGTATTTTTTAGTCAGTATTTGGCTCATGGTGCGCTTGTGGCAAGGGAAGTTACCCCGTCTCCCTGGGTTTAGTCAGGTGGCGGAAGGAAAAGTGCGAAAGCATCTGTCCGAGTAAACGATTTCAGCGTTTGGGTTGTCCGGTTATAGGAAAATGGTGACGGGCTTTTTGCCTGAAGTTGATCAACTGTTCTCATCTTTTGCCGTATTTGCCTGGTTTTGCCCCAAACGGTGAGAAAACCTGATATGAGTGTTTGTGTCAAATGCTCTAAACCAGACTCAGGGTAAGCAATAAGGGCATCGGCGTGTATCATCTGCCCAAACCCATCCTGATCGCTTATGTGTGTGTGAGGAAACCAAGTGCCAGCTCGAAAAACCTACGAAAAACCCCGCCCAGGACAGAAAAAGAGGAGTCAACCGCCGAAAAAGAAATCGGCTAAAGCTAAACGCGGACATTGGCTTTGGCTGTGGTTGGGCTTTACTGGCGTCGCCATGTTATCCGCGACAGCCGGGGCAATGCTTGCTGTTTCGCTGTCAAGTATGCCTTTACTGCAAAGCCAACTGAGTGATGATGAGGCAGCCGTCTTTAGCGAAAAGGGTAGTATGACCCGCAATAGTATGCGACTGCCCGAATTAACCCGACCTGTCAATATATTAATTTTGGGGACTAAGGTTCTCACCTCTGACTTGGATGAACCCACAGAGGAGGACTTAGGCTATCATGCACTGGTCAATTCCTTTGATGGGCATTCCGACACCATGCTGTTGGTTCGGTTTGACCCCAACAATCAAAAATTAAATGTTCTTTCTATTCCCCGCGATACCAAAACCTACGTTGAAGGGTATGGTTTGATTAAAATCAACGCCGCGAATTACCATGGGGGACCAGCATTAACGGCAAAGGCAGCCAGTGATCTCCTCGATGGTGTAGGGATTGACCGTTATGTGCGAGTGAATGTACAAGGTGTGGAAAAGCTTGTGGATGCCTTGGGTGGTGTCACCGTGTATGTTCCCAAGGATATGAAGTATCAAGATGATTCTCAACATCTCTATATCAACCTCAAGCAAGGCAAACAGCATCTGAATGGCGACCAGGCAATGCAATTTTTGCGCTTTCGCTATGACAAATATGGTGATGTTGGTCGAGTACAGCGTCAGCAAATCCTGATGCGAGCATTGATAGAGCAAGCACTCAATCCCAAAACCTTAGCCAGATTGCCTAAAATTCTATCGGTGATTCAGTCTCACATTGATACCAACTTAAGCGTTGAAGAATTGGTAGCTCTAATCGGATTTGCTGTCGATAGCAAACGGTCTGATGTACAAATGTTAATGGTTCCGGGGCGGTTTAACGGCACGGGCGAAAGTGAAGTCAGTTATTGGCTACCCAATCACCGCCAGATTCGGCAAATGGTGGCTCAACATTTCGATCAAGGCTACAGCGAATTCTCTGATATTGATCCAGCTTATTTACGGGTGGCGATTCAAGATAGTACCGATAATCCAGAAGCGGTTCAATCCCTAATCAGCACCCTAACAGAAGCGGGTTATCGGAACAGTTATGTCAGTGAACCTTGGGCAGAACCCTTGCGCGTCACCCGCATCATTGCCCAACAAGGAGACGAAGCCAGCGCTGCGGCTATCCGGGCTGATTTGGGATTTGGTGAGGTGCGGGTTGAGAGTACAGGTTCTCTGGCGTCCGATGTCACCATTCAGTTGGGTCAAGATTGGCTGGAACAGCAGGATTTCTCTTCGGATGAGGGGTTTTTTAATTTCTAGGTTATTTGTCATTTGTCATTTGTCCTTCGTCATTTGGTCGGGGCGGGTTTTGCTGCCAAGCTAGGGATAACAATCAATATTAGTCCCTAAACCCGCCCCTACAGACAGATGCTTCTGTAATCACGCTTGGAACATGACTCCCCTATCTCTCTCATCTTCCCCAGCTCCCAGACGTAGCATGCTACGTCTCTACACTGCTCCCCGAAGCGATCCCCCTTTTCCCGTAAATGTCATGAAGTTATGACATTATGATCCCCGACAAGCTTGTAAATTCGTCAATTCTTGAAAATTGGTGTCTTGATCCCCTTGACCGTACCTAAGGCTTTTCTGCTACATAGATAAATACAGCGATCCCAAAGAAATACTGATTTGAGTATTTCTGTGATCCCTTAGAGGAAAAATCTAAGTGTTATCGGGAGTAATCCCAACATCAGCCTAAAGAGTAAGTCGTGCGTGAGTTTGTACCTGCCCAAACCAAAGGCGAATGCAATGCCTCACCGAGACTGACTCCAAGGCGGTAGGAATCATCAACCTTTATCAAATGCGATGTTGTTAAACCATGATCCCCATTTTTTGATCCATAAGGAAAGATACAACCTACCTTCCTAACCATTGGAGAGCATATTCATGGCAAAAGAACGCCCACCTTTAGAAGAGATGACCTTACGGCAACTGCGTCGAGTTGCGAGTGAGTACGGCATCTCACGGTATAGCCGGATGCGTAAGGCGCAGTTACTGGCAGAAATTCAAAAAATCCAACACACCAAAATCTCGCTTAGTCCAACCAGCACAGTGGAGGCACAACCAGAAGTGGAAGCATCTAAATTTGAACTCGGTCAAGACGATCGCACCGGCGGTGATCTAGCATCTGTAGACGAAGGATTACCCGATTTACCCGCCGGGTATGGTGAAAGTCGGATTGTCCTCATGCCTCGCGATCCCCAATGGGCGTATACCTACTGGGATATTCCCAACGAACACAAGGAAGATCTGCGGCGTCAGGGAGGACAACAATTAGCACTGCGGATTTATGATGTCACCGATATTAACCTGGAATACCAAAGCGCCCATAGCATTCAGGAATATCCCTGTGACGAACTAGCACGAGAATGGTACTTACCGCTACCCGTTAGCGATCGCGATTACACTGTGGACATTGGCTATCGTTGTGCTGATGGTCGCTGGTTAGTCCTCGCCCGTTCTACACCCGTCCATGTTCCCCCGGTTTATCCCAGTGACTGGATTGAAGACCAATTCATCACCGTTAACTGGGATGAAGAACTCCAAGGCAAAACCGTATACGAGTTGGTTCCTCCCAGCAAGCGCCAACCTGTTACCGCAGATACCGCCCATACCGACAACCCCATCTACGACGAAATCTTTGGCATGGCGAAATCCGCCGAAGCCCAGCGCGTCGCGGGTTCTATGTACGGTTCAATGCAGCATGTTCCTGGATCGATGGCTCCGTCTCAATCCGTCAGTTCCTACATCTTCCCCTCTGGGGTGGGGATGTGGGCTGTACCCACCATGTCTGGCTTAACCATGTCCGGTGTTGGCATGTCCGGAGTCGGGATGGGGATGTCGGCGTCTATGCCACCCATTCGTCCTCGTCAGTTCTGGTTGGTTGCCGATGCTGAATTGATTGTTTACGGCGCAACCGAACCCGATGCCACCGTAACCATTGGCGGGCGTCCAATTAAACTGAACCCAGACGGAACCTTCCGCTTCCAGATGTCCTTCCAAGATGGTTTGATCGACTATCCCATCATGGCAGTGGCAGCCGATGGCGAACAAACTCGCTCGATTCAGATGAAATTTACCCGCGAGACGCCCTCCCGCCATACCAACACTAAAGAAGAAATGGTTCCCGAATGGCTCTAACAATTACAGTGTGAAGCACAAAGGATAACCACGAACTATCGTTAATCTTGCCACTTCACACTTCATCCCGAATCTTTCATACTTCTAGAAGTGTCCCCTGACGACTGTCGGGGGATTTTTTTACGAAATTCTCTGGAAAAAACAAGATGAAACCCGAAGAAATTACTGTCAAGCTGACAGAACTTTTTAATTCCCAGGCGGTTCAACAGGTAGAATCAGGGACGTGGCAGGTGGAAACACCTCAACTGAGAGTGTTAATCCTGCTGTCCTCAGACCAGTCTTGGTTAAGAATTTTGGTTCCCATTGCATCGGCTCAAGAGGCTCAACCCTTTCTGGAACAACTCCTAGAAGCCAATTTTGATGAAACGCAGGACACTCGCTATGCCCTGAATCAAAATGTGCTTTGGGGCGTCTTTCAACATAAGCGGGAGACGCTTGACCCTGATGATTTTGGTTATGCAGTTATACGACTGGTTGCCTTATGTCAACAGGGGTTAGAGTCCAGCTTTGACCAGTTTGTAGATCGTCAAATTCGTCAAATCATTAGAGCGGCAAAGCAGCAAGGGCAATCCTTGGAGACAACCCTGCAAACCCTAGATCGCTTTTATCAGGAAGGTTTGATGGGTGAGATGGAATCCAGAGAACAAACCGAAGAAGTCTTGGCACAATGGCAACGGCGCTTAGAACGTCTTTGGTCAGAGGTAGAACCCTGAAGGAGTGGCAAGAAAGCTAAAAGGGAGACTGGGTGTAGGGGGTGGGGTATAGGGTGTCGGGTATGGGGAAAATTCCTTGCTCCTGAAGGGATGTCAAAATACCACCATCAGTACAGACGCACCAGGGCGTGTCTGCACTTTGATCATTGGTAAACAACTGTGCGTACACATGACATAGACGCGCAAGCGGCTTCTGCTTGGGCTAAATCCCCCTCGAAGAGTAGAGTAAGGAATCAGACGCGATATTCATGGGCTGGACTCTACAGTATGAGCTTCGGGGCAGTTCTTCCAGAACAATTAGTCGCTGGAGGCACTCAACGATGAAAGAGTCGGGGAGTAAGCTTTTAGTGAAGATTTTTTTAAAGGGGCAGATTCTGGGACAACTAACACCTGTTTGGGTGGGGATTATGGGTTTAAATGCACCAACGGCGCTGGGTACAACTCCAATGTCTGTGTCACAAGTAAGCCAGAATCCTGTCCATCCACCTACTAATCTGATTGAATTCTCTCACCAGCCATTTCAGAAGGCAGAAGGTTTTCACAAGGCAGAGGGCAGAGGGCAGAAGGCAGAAGATGACTCTAGAACAGAGGGTAAATGGCTGCCAGGAAAAGAGTCAAGTGGCATAGTAGATGGCAATGATCTCTCTTTAGAGGAACACGAACTAACCCAAGATCACGCTTACCTGGATGAGGTTCCGATCGCACAAACCCCGCCCACGATTCCCAACCCCGAAATCCTCCAACCCAGTCCAGACGATCGTTTTCCTCAACCCACACCTAGTCCTGAACCCTTACGTCCCGATGAGTCCCCACCGTTGACCCAACCGGAACCCACTCCCTCTCGTCCCACCAGTCCCAATGTGGAGATGATTCAAATCGAGAAAATCAATGTCACAGGTAGCACTATCTTTGAACCCGAGGACTTCGCTCCCATTGTCCAACCCTTGGAAGGAGAAGCCGTTACCCTACAACAACTCCAACAGGCTGCCGATGCTATCACTCAACTCTATTTAAATCGTGGTTACATCACCTCAAGAGCCATTCTAGTAGACCAGGTGATTACTGATGGTGTCGTAGAGATTTTTGTCCTAGAAGGGAGTCTGGAGGAGATTAAAATTGAAGGGATTCGCCGCCTTAAACCCAGTTATATCCAAAATCGGATTCAGCTAGGTGTCAGCACACCCCTAAATACTGCTCGCTTGGAAGATAAATTGCGGCTACTGCGGACGAATCCCTTATTTGAGTCCGTAGACGCCAGTCTTCGTGCTGGTACTCAACCGGGAAAAAGCAATTTAATTATTCGTGTTGTTGAAGCCAATCCCTTTGAAGGTAATTTCACCATCGATAACTATTCACCGCCCAGCGTAGGTTCAGAACGATTGGGCGTAGATGGGCGCTATCGTAATCTAACCGGGTATGGGGATGAACTAACCGCGAGTTACTTCTATTCCACCACAGGTGGCTCAAAGGTGATCAACATGGGCTATCGCCTTCCCCTGAATGCTAAAAATGGCACCCTGCAACTACAAGCCAGCGTTGATCGCAATCAAATCACAGCCGAACCTTTTCCTAGCTTAGGTATTCGGATTGAAGGAGAATCTGAACAGTATGAGATTAGTTTTCGTCAACCTTTAATTCGCACCTCCCGTGAAAGATTCGCCCTATCCCTAGGTTTTAGCTTTAGGGAAAGTCAGACATTTATAAATGACGTCCCCTTCTTAAGTCCTGGGGCTGATATTGACGGGATAACGCGCACCAGTGTGATTCAATTTGGACAAGACTACCTACGTCGTGATTCTGGGGGAGCGTGGTCAGTGCGATCGCTCTTTAGTCTGGGTACAGGGTGGTTGGATGCGACGGTTAATCCCGATCCTGATCCGGATGGACGTTTTTTAAGCTGGCTGGGTCAGATCCAACGAGTTCAAATTTTCAGTGAGGGTCATTTTTTAATTATGGGGGCTGACATTCAACTGTCTCCCAATACTCTGTTACCGTCGCAGCAATTTGTCATTGGTGGCGCTCAATCCGTGCGCGGCTATCGACAGAATGCTCGAATTGGTGATAATGGCGTGCGATTATTCTTAGAAGACCGGATCACCTTAGAGGAAAATGCATCAGGTGCGTCAACGTTCCAAATTGCGCCATTTTTAAATGCGGGTTGGGTGTGGAATAATCCCGATAATCAGAACATTCTGCCTCAAGAACAGTTTTTAGCCAGTCTGGGTATGGGGATACTTTGGCAACCGCTACCTGGATTAGATTTGCGCCTTGACTATGGTTTGCCTTTAGTCGAACTGGAGGATCAAGGTGAAAATGCTCAAGATCAGGGGTTCCATTTTTCGGTTCGCTACCAGTTTTAAGGGAATAGGGGAGCAGGGGAAGATGGGGAAGATGGGGAAGATGAGGAAGATGGGGAAGATGAGGGAGATGAGAAAGTTAACTCAAAACTCTACCTTACCTATTTATTGCCTATGACACACCGAGCGAAGCCGAGGTGTTGCCCATTGCCCATTGCCCATTGCCCATTGCCCATTGCCCATTGCCTGTTCCCTGTTCCCTGTTCCCTGACGACAATTACAGTTGTTGTCTGAAAAGACTATGATTGATTGGGTATCATGTTTATGCAAACCTGCCCCGTGACTTCATCTCATCGTTCCCATTCGTTACCTGATCCGTTAAATGCATGGCATACCCAATCCATAGACGAGTCCCTTGTCCAACTGGATAGCAATTCCCAGACGGGTTTGAACTCTGAACAAGTCAGCGAGCGATCGCAATATTACGGATTAAACGAACTCGAAGAAACTGCGGGTCGCAGTTCTTGGGTGATTCTTTTGGATCAGTTCACCAATATCATGCTGATTATGCTGATTGTGGTGGCGATTATCTCTGGAGTCATTGACTTGATCGATTGGCGACAAGGCGGGTTAGAGGCGGGTCAGGTTCCGTTTAAGGATACGATCGCGATTCTATTAATCGTTATTCTTAATGGCGTCTTGGGCTATCTGCAAGAAAGTCGGGCAGAAAAAGCCCTCGCCGCCCTAAAAAATCTTGCCTCTCCCAAAGTCCGTGTCCTCCGCGAGGGTAGACCGATGGAGGTGGATAGTAAACAGCTTGTCCCTGGAGACATTATGCTCCTGGAAGCGGGGGTGCAAATTGCGGCTGATGGACGGTTAATTGAGGAATCAAACTTACAGATACGGGAATCGGCTTTAACGGGAGAAGCTCATGCGGTGAATAAGCAAGCCGCCGTTACCTTAGCCGAGGATACTCCCTTAGGCGATCGCATTAATTTAGTCTTTCAGGGAACTGAAGTCGTTCAAGGTCGCGGTACTGTCCTGGTTGCAGCCACAGGGATGAAGACGGAACTGGGACGGATTGCGGAAATGTTGCAAGGGGTGGAAAGTGAACCAACACCCTTGCAACAGCGGATGACCCAATTAGGGAATGTCTTGGTCAGTGGTTCCCTAATTTTGGTGGTGCTGGTTGTTGTTGGTGGCTTAATTCAAAGTGGCGGAGATTTAGGCGTTTTCCAAAAATTAGTGAAAGTGTCCCTAAGTATGGCGGTAGCGGTGGTGCCAGAAGGCTTACCGGCGGTGATTACTGTCACCTTGGCATTGGGGACTCAACGCATGGTACGTCGCCATGCGCTGATCCGTAAACTTCCCGCCGTGGAAACCTTAGGCAGTGTGACGACAATCTGTTCCGATAAAACCGGTACCCTGACTCAAAATAAGATGGTTGTGCAATGGGTGATCACGCCCCAGCACATATTCCAAGTCACGGGAGAAGGCTATGCGCCTAACGGGGAGTTTCTCATCGCCGAGACAGCGGTTTCTGCCCAAGAGTATCCGGAATTACAGGTCTTACTTCAAGGATGCGCCCTTTGTAATGATGCCCTCTTGCAGTATGAACAGGAGGATTGGTCAATTTTAGGCGATCCCACTGAAGGGGCATTAATTACCTTAGCCGGGAAGGGCGGTGTGGATAAAGAACCGTTGCGGCGTCAGTTTCCCAGGGTGGGTGAAATTCCCTTTTCCTCGGAACGGAAACGCATGAGTGTAATCTGTCAAGGGTCAAATGGATCAGTGGCAACGAATGATGGACAAGGAACCTACCTGATGTTTACCAAGGGTTCCCCTGAGTTAGTCTTGGAGCGTTGCCATTCTTTGCAGGCGGGCGATCGCACCGAGGTGTTGACTGATGAGCAACGGACGGATATTCTGCGGCACAATAATCAAATGGCTGGGGCAGGATTGCGAGTCTTGGGGTTTGCCTATAAGCCTCTGGATGCTGTACCTGATGACGGGGTAGAGGCTAGTGAAGCGACAGAGCAAGAATTAGTTTGGTTGGGACTGGTGGGGATGTTAGATGCCCCTCGTCCAGAAGTCCTGGATGCCGTGCAACGCTGTCGGAATGCGGGTATCCGCCCAGTGATGATTACTGGAGATCATCAGTTAACGGCGAGAGCGATCGCTCATGCGTTGGGTATTGCCGATCAACATGATCGGGTTCTCACGGGTCAAGAGTTACAAAAGCTGGGACAATCGGATCTGGACAACCAGGTGGAAGCGGTGAGTGTTTATGCTCGCGTGTCTCCGGAACATAAGTTGCGGATTGTCCAGGGACTTCAGCGTCAAGGTGAATTCGTGGCGATGACGGGGGATGGGGTGAATGATGCTCCCGCCCTGAAGCAAGCGGATATCGGCATTGCCATGGGGATTACTGGAACCGATGTGAGTAAAGAAGCCAGTGATATGGTACTGCTGGATGATAACTTTGCCACGATTGTTGCCGCCACGGAAGAAGGTCGCACGGTTTATGATAATATTCGTCGCTTTATTCGTTATATCTTAGGCAGTAATATTGGTGAGGTGTTAACCATTGCCGCTGCACCGATTATGGGACTCCCCGATGTTCCCCTGTCACCGTTACAAATCCTCTGGATGAACTTAGTCACTGACGGTTTACCCGCCCTAGCGTTAGCAGTAGAACCCGCTGAACCGGATGTGATGAAGCGTCCTCCCTTTAGTCCCCGTGAGAGTATTTTTGCCCGGGGGCTGGGTGCCTATATGGTGCGGATTGGGATTATTTTCGCTATTGTCACGATTATTTTAATGGGGCTGGCGTTTGACTATTTCCCACTCCACTGGAAAACGATGGTCTTTACCACGTTATGTGTGGCGCAGATGGGACATGCGATCGCGGTTCGTTCCAATACCCGTTTAACGATTGAGGTGAATCCGTTCTCGAATCCCTATTTAATTTGGGCAGTAACGGTGACGACGATTTTGCAATTGGCATTGGTTTATGTGCCGTTTTTGCAAAATTTCTTTGGTACAGAACCGCTCACGCTGACTGAATTACTTATCTGTTTAGGGTTTAGTACGTCATTGTTTATTTGGGTTGAGTTGGAGAAGATCGTTATTCGTTGGTACAAAAATCGGTGATTTTCTGACAAAGGACAAAGGACGAATGACCAATGACGAATAACCAATGTACTTAAAATGCTTAAAGTTGCGCCAGTTTCGGAATTATCGGGATTGCTTGGTTAATTTTGAGGCACCGAAAACGATTTTGGTGGGAAATAATGCTCAGGGAAAGTCGAATCTGCTAGAAGCGGTAGAATTACTCTCGACGCTGAAGAGTCATCGGTCAGGACGCGATCGCGAAATGGTGTTGGAGGATGCCTCGATGGGTCAGATTCAGGCACTATTGGAACGGGCTTATGGTTCTGTTGAACTGGGATTAACCCTTCGCAGTCAGGGACGCCGCACTGTTGCTTTAAATCGTGAATCCTTACGTCGCCAGCTTGATTTTTTAGGGATTTTGAATGCGGTACAGTTTTCCAGTCTGGATATGGATTTAGTTCGTGGCAGTCCGGAACGACGCCGGAGTTGGCTGGATTCGATTCTCACCCAACTTGAACCTGTCTATGCTTATATTTTGCAGCAATATAATCAAATACTACGCCAGCGGAATGCCTTACTGAAAACCATCCGGAAGCAGGAGGAAGAGGGGACACAAGATGGGGTAATATTAAAGCAGCCCCAGGCAGAACTTGCCCTTTGGGATGCACAACTGGCGACGGCGGGTTCACGGGTGACTCGGCGTCGTGCTAGAGTTCTACAACGATTAGCACCCCTTGCTCAATCTTGGCATAGCAGTATTAGTGGTAAGACAGAGGTACTGGAAGTGACCTACGCGCCAAATGTCAACCTGGAGAAGGATGACCCAGAAGGTGTTCAGCAGGCATTTTTAGATAAACTCCACCATCGTCGTTTTCCCGAACAGCGTCAGGGGATAACTCTGGTTGGTCCACATCGAGATGATGTGGAATTTACAATTAATCAAACGCCAGCCCGTTCCTATGGGTCTCAAGGACAGCAACGGACGTTGGTTTTGGCACTCAAATTGGCAGAATTAAAGCTGATTGAAGAGGTTGTGGGTGAACCGCCTTTGTTATTACTGGATGATGTGTTGGCAGAACTTGATCCTAACCGCCAAAATCAGCTTTTAGATGCGATTCAAGACCGATTTCAAACCCTGATCACCACGACTCACTTAGGCGCATTTGATTCCCAGTGGTTGAACTCCTCCCAAATTCTTTCCGTTCAAGCGGGTCAAATTCAACCCTTGGCGTAAAAATCAGTTGTCATTTGTCATACAATTATTTAGTTTTTTATAATCATCACTATATCAGCCCATTAATTGCAAATTTAATTGGTATAGGGTGTATGACAAGTATGGCAGTGTAATCTGAATTATTAGGCAGACAGGATTGAAATTAATATTAATTAACAATTTCTTTAAGCTTGATAAAGAAGGCGGCGATTTGGGCGAAATGGCAATCGTATAGCAGTATAATCTTTATTAGTAAAGTCAGGCAGGAACATTTTGGCAACGTTAAGGATTTTAAATTTTGGCGACGTCCTAGGACATCGGTCAAGAAACCGGGTTTCTTTGGGTGAAAGATTGATATTGCGTTGTCATCCTGACGAGAAACCCAGTTTCTAGGAATAGGCTCAATGGATTATACTACAGTTTAAGGACGTTGGGTATAAACGTAAATTTTTTCAAAGAATGTTTATTCCTTAACTATCAGGATTAAAGTAGAAAGAGAATCCCATGAAAATTATCAATCCATTCAACTTTGCCCAAATCATAAATACTTAGTGGACGTTGTAGCTATGAATGTTAGACAACTTCTCAAACTGTACGAACAAGGAAATCGAGAATTCACCGGGATTGACCTCAGTGGGGCGAATCTTCGGGGAGTTATGTTAATCGGAGTTAACCTAACGGGGGCGAATCTCAGAGGAGCAGATTTGACCAGGGCATTTTTACTCAAATCTGATTTGAGTGGCGCTCAGATGAATTGGACGAATCTTAATTACGTTAAGATGAGCGATGCCAAACTGGTTGACGCTGATTTGACTAAAGCCAATATCAACGGTGCCTTTATGGTGAAATCTAAGCTCACAGGGGCTAAACTCAGTGGGGCAATATTGAATGGTACAAACCTCCGACGGGCTAACTTATGGGGGGCAAATCTTTGCGGAGCGCAGTTAGAACGGGTGAATTTGCGGGATGCCAATTTAACTGGCGTGAATTTCAAATGGGCGAATTTATCGGAAGCAAGGCTGATTGGTGCGAGAGTTTATGGGTCAGCCCTAAGTTTTGTTAATCTCAGCTACGCCTGGTTAAAAGATTTAGATTTAGCGGGTGCTGATTTAGAAGGGGTTAATTTCCAAGGCGCGAGATTAAGTCGGGCGAATTTAGAAGGGGCAAGTTTGATTGCCGCTAATTTAGAAGCGGCTAAACTGGATTGGGCGAATCTGCAAGGGGCAGATTTAAGCGGCGCTAATTTGACTCAAGCGAATCTGGAGAATGCGAATCTAACCTGGGCAATTCTCAGAAAAGCTGAGTTGCTAGATGCCAATTTGGAAGGTGCAAAGCTCTATGGTTTAGATATTAATGATATGCACGTTAGTAATGGGGGGGGATTTCAAGCCACCAACCAGGGCGTAGGATTTCAAGCCAACAATCAGGGCGTGGGATTTCAAGCCAACAACCAATTTGCTTACTCAGCGGCTGTTTGACCGGAAATTGATATCCTAGAATCGGGCGTACATCGGTGTGAAATCGGGCGCACGTCAGTCTTATGTGTCAACTTAAGCCACATTACCCACGATAGGATACTGGGTGTGGGGTATGGGGTGACCGGGTGTGGGGGAAAGCGAGCAATTTTGGCTCACTATGTATTAAACGGAGCCTGTTTGAAAAAAACATTGTGGATGAATAGGTGAGGTGAATGGTGGTAGGTGTGAGGTTTTTTAGCCGACAACAGACAATTCCATCCCGACACCCGACACCCGACACCCGACACCCGACACCCTTGCTCAACCGAGCTTTCACCTTAAGTTGACACCAATGCACGTCAGTGCGCCCCTACGGTTTCCGGATATAATGTTAATCCCTTGACATAAGACAAATGACATATAGCAATCCTAAATAGGTTGTGAAAAATCAAAAAATAGAAAAAAGTGTTGAAACTCTTTCCCATTGCCCATTGCCTATTCCCCATTCCCGAAAATTATCAAATTTTTGGACACGACTCAAATAGGATTGCTATAGAGAATGACGAGTGACAAACGTCAACGTAGATTCAGGGTTTTTCTCACATTAGGGCTGGTATTTAGTATTGTCCTACTGATTGCTAAATCGATTGTATTTTCCCCATCCTTAGCCCGTTCTCAAACGCCGACAAAAATCACGGAAATCCGAGGGGTTTGGTTGACAAATGTGGCAAGTAGTGTATTGTTTTCACCGTGGGGAATTAATCGGGCGTTGACTCAATTGTCTCAACTGAACTTTAACACGGTGTATCCGGTGGTTTGGAATCGAGGGCATACCTTTTATCCGAGTAGGGTGGCGACACAAGAACCCCTGCTGAGGATTATGCGCCTCAATGGAGATGTTTTAGAAGAAATTGTACAGCAGGGACATCGCCAAGGGTTACGGGTAATTCCTTGGTTTGAGTATGGATTTATGACAACGATTCATTCTCAATTAGCGCGGCGTCATCCTAGCTGGATAACTCAGAGTTTAACTCAAAAATCTGATCCGGAGAATCCCCAACTCTTATGGCTGAATCCATTGCATCCAGAAGTCCAACGGCTGATTCTCGATTTAATTAAGGAAGTGGTGAGTCAGTATGATGTGGATGGGATTCAGTTGGATGATCACTTTGGGATGCCCGTAGAATTGGGGTATGATCCTTATACAATAGAGCGTTATCAGCAAGAACATTCTGGAAATCCTCCGCCAAATTCACCATTAAATGGGGAATGGATGCGCTGGCGGGCGAATAAAATTAGTCAGTTTATGGGAGAGATTGTCCAGACGGTTAAATCGATTAAACCGGATTGTATCATATCCCTGTCACCCAATCCCCAAGCCTTTGCCTATAAACATTATCTGCAAGACTGGCAAACCTGGGTACAACGGGGTTGGGTAGATGAATTGGTATTACAGGTTTATCGGGATGACTTAAGTCGTTTTACGGCGGAACTTAATCAACCCGCAGTACGCATGGCGCGGCGGACAATTCCGGTAAGTATTGGCATTTTAACAGGAACCTTAGGTGATCCGATTCCCTTTGACCAAATTCAAGCACAAGTTGAAGCGGTTCGCGATCGCGCCTTTGATGGTGTATCCTTTTTTTATTGGGAAACCCTGTGGAGTTATTTGACACCGGAGTCCCCTCAACAACGACGACGGGGATTTCGAGAATTATTTCCCTATCCGGCGATTAGACCCAATTGACTGAGGGGGTGACAAGGAACTTGAGGGTACTACTGGGTGTAGGGTGTAGGGTGTAGGGTGTAGGGTGTAGGGTGTAGGGTGTAGGGTGTAGGGTGTAGGGTGTAGGGTGTAGGGTGTCAACACCGAGCGGAGTCGAGGTGTTGAACTTTAAAAAGGGAGTAACAAAAAACTCTATTGTTTATGCG
>NZ_JAVJUO010000082.1:0-11074 GCF_040220555.1 Coleofasciculus sp. C1-SOL-03 | reverse complement strand
TGATGTAGGGAATTTGGTTTTTGTACACCTTGCGCCTAAGAGTCCAAGGGTTTACCCCCAGAATCTCAGCCGCTTCAGTTATCTTATGCCGTCTTTGTTCTGCCATACATAAAAGTATAGCAAATAAAGTCAAAGTTTTATAGAATTAGTTATCATGCTAACTGAGGTGATTAGACCGATGTTCTCAAGTAATTTTTTCAATTTTACAGTTTCAGGCGTTCAAGTGAGCCACTTTGCCTCGACAATAGGATTAGTTGCCGCAACTTCAAACACGTCGCTTCATGATAGACCAAACGACTGGCTCCGTACCCGAAACCTCTAACCAGCTTGCTGAGTTGAGTAACCAACTCAGGTCAAGTTCTGAGAAAAAACAACTCCAGCTCATTCCAGAACTGGTGAATCAGGGGGATGCTGGTTTAGATGTTTTGATGGAGTTTCTGCAAGCGCAATCCTCTACCCCTGTCAGTCTCAGTTCCGGTTTGGCATATCAAGCCATTTATCAGGCAAAGACTGCCAAGACTGAGGAGTTCCTACAAAACCATTTTCCGACCGGGATTGTTCCCCTGGTGTCTGAACGGGATATTGACTACGCTCCCCTACAACAGTTACTTGCCCAGCAAGAGTTTCAGGCAGCGGATAGGTTGACATTAGAGAAACTTTGTGAGTTAGCTGGGTCGGCTGCCATGCAGCGAAAATGGTTGTATTTTTCCGAAGTGGAGAAGTTCCCGATTCCTGACTTACAGACGATTAATAGGCTGTGGGTGGTTCACTCTCAAGGTAAATTTGGATTCTCGGTGCAGCGGGAACTTTGGCTTGGTGTGGGCAAAAACTGGGAAAAACTGTGGCCCAAAATCGGCTGGAAGAGCGGAAATAGCTGGACTCGATACCCCAATGAGTTTACCTGGGATCTCAGCGCCCCGAAAGGTCATCTGCCGCTTTCTAATCAGCTACGCGGTGTCCGGGTTATTGCCACGTTGCTGTCTCACCCAGCATGGTTAAGTTAAATTTTGTCATTTGTTATTTGTCATTGGTCATTGGTCATTGGTCATTGGTCATTGGTCATTGGTCATTGGTCATTGGTCATTGGTCATTTGTGATAATTTAACGGCTAGGTCGGGGCGGGTTTAGTGACATTCGGGTGACCACAAATGATAGTGGTGAAACCCGCCCCTACAGGTTTCTCATCTTCCTCAATTGGCGATCGCGGATTGGCGTTCAATTTTTCCCGACACCCCACACCCGACACCCCACACCCCACACCCCACACCCGACACCCCACACCCCACACCCGACACCCCACACCCTAATCAGGGTAGCCAGTGGGGGAGAAATCCTGGTAATAATGGCTCAGGTTGGAGTTGTACTGTATCTAAGGTGATCGACTCATCTAAGGGTAGTAGCCAAAGACGCCCAGTGGCGATCGCTTGTCCTTCGTCGTTCCTTAAACTGTCAACCGCTGAGGCGGGTCGGGTGGCGACCTGATCGAATAATAAGGCTAACCCATCGGGGGATAAACTGAGTTGAATATCCCGCTGTTCCGGCAGAACGACTAAGGGTTTGACTGGACTCTCCTCACTGTCGGGTTCGGCATTGAGATTAACGGCGGCGATAAAGGGTTCCTCGCGATACTCTTCCCCTTGAATCAGTTGGGTGAGGAGGCAAAAGAGGGTTTCCTGATTGGGGGCAAACTCGCAGTTGACAATTGAACCCGTTGTACGGAGGAGTTCTTCCTCAGTTCCCTGATTATTGACCAAAAACAGCGATCGCGTGTAGTCGGTATTAAATTTCACCATTGTCGCGGCTGAACCATCGCTGGCAAAGCTGAGGACTTGACCAAACTTGGGGAGAAAGTCCAGGGGTTCGGCGTCGGCGTTTAACGGCAAAATCGCCACCCCTTGTCCTTGCGCCACGGCTAATGAGGCACTATCGGGGGCAATTAAAAATTCGCCGCCGGGCTGATTTTCTAAGGGTTGGGGTTCGCCATCTGCGGGGATCATCCACAGACCAAAGTCAGCGGGATTGTCTCGATTCACGCGCTGTACCACAATGGTTTGTCCGTCTCTGGATAAGTCAAATTGCAGGTTTTGATGGTTTTGGCTATCTAACACCAAATCCAGCTTACCAGCGGTTTGCTGAGACGGAGAACGCTGATCTGGCGAGGGAAACGACAGTCCAGTGGTTACGGTATACAGTTGTGCCGTGAGTAACCCCTTTGCCTGATTTTGGCGGTCATTAGCGGAAAACAAAATGCGATCGCTCCCCGGATAGGGTTTAAAGTCCAGTACCACCAGATCAGCAGGTGTCAGCACGGTTTTTTGCTGTCGGGTGAGATTATAGAGGATTAATCGCCCCTGTTCTTCCCCTTCGACGCCAATGTAAGCAAATGCGCGATCGCGACTGTGAAAGGTTGCCTGAAACGGTTCCATCACAGTACCGTTGTCTTCAACGCCTGGTATTTTCTCCTTTGCCCCCTGAAGCTGAACCTGATAGTCATTTCCATAGGGAATCGGCGAAAGCAACGTATACGCCATTTTCCGCCCCGCCCAGCTAATCTTGCCCTCGATTGGCGGCACATCTGAGGGACTCACCTCCCCTGAAGGCAAAACGGGTGTGATTTGTAGATTGGCTTCTACGCTGGCATGATCCATTGGACGGCTAAAGGTTAGAATGAACGCCGTATCCTCAGCACTGACGTATTTGTCCTGCCAACTGAAATCCCTTACCCGAGGTCGAGTGGTGTCGCCTGTCAATAGGACGATGCCAATAAACAGACTTAAGACTACCATGAGTACCAAAGCCAAACGGTCGATGGGTTGAAGAAATTTTTTAGATAGTATGGTTGGAGCTGACATTTCCACAATCACAGTTAAGCTCTAGCATTCTAGTCTAGATTCGCCTCCAGACATTAACGATCAGGGTGCAGGCTTTTTCTACGGACTCAGATTCGGAGACAGCAGGGGGCTTTTACTGAATCTTTATATTAAAAAAAAAGATAGGTGATTTTCCATAAAGTTCCGTAAATTCATCCTTTGGGCGTATTTGAATCTCTTTTGAGGTGTTTTTAAATTGAAAAGAATACGCCTCGACTCCCTATATGTATTACACGTCACGCACTTACTGTCATGATTTCCCACCTCCAGCAGCCCTCAACAGGTCGTTTTTTCAATGCCAATACTCCAACTCAAGTGACTCCAGAACCAATTTGTATAGATGAGCGTATCCTCGGTGCGGCAAGCTGTGGCATTATTCTCAGCGATGCTAGCAAACCGGATATGCCGATTGTCTATTGCAATCCTGCCTTCGAGACAATCACTGGCTATTCCCGCCAAGAGGTGGTTGGACGCAATTGCCGCTTCCTCCAGGGTGCTGATACTGATCCGCAGGTGGTTGAGCAAATCCGTCAGGCTCTACGCACTCAGCAAGACGTGAAGGTAGTCCTGAAGAATTATCGTAAAGATGGGACACCCTTTTGGAATGAGCTAGCGATCTCACCGATTCGAGATGCCAAGGGGCGGGTGATCTATTTTATTGGCGTCCAGACTGATATTACATCCCGTAAGCAAGCTCAAGAGGAACTCCAAATCAGTCATGCTTTATTAAAGGCGCAACAAGAGGCTGATCCTGATGGCGTCATTGTCATTGATCCCAATGGTACAGTTATTAGTCACAATTCTCGATTTTGCCAAATGTGGCAAGTTCCTCATCGAGCCATGCAATCCTCAGATAAGGAGCAATTTTTAGCCTGTGTGTTACCCTTAATTGCTGAACCGCTAAAGGTGTTTAGTAAAGTCGAGTATCTTGAGAAGCATCCCAGGCTGAGTTATCAAGATGAAATTAAACTCACTGACGGACGGATTTTCGAGCGTTACTCCGCGCCAGCCTTATCGCCTACAGGTACGTACTACGGCAGAATTTGGTCATTCCGTGACATTACCCAACGAAAAGAAACTGAAGACCGATTAAAGCGACAAGCCAAACAAGAGCGGCTATTGAGCTGTATAAATCAGCGAATTAACCAATCCTTAAATCTGGATGCAGTTCTGAATACAGCCGTCGAAGAAGTACGAAAATTTCTGGCGTGCGATCGCACGCTCATTTATCGGTTTGACCCAGATTGGGCAGGAACCGTTGATGTGGAGTCCGTTGGCGAAGGGTGGATAAAGATGGCTGGCGAAACAATCGAGGATGATTTTTTTAAGAATCCTGAAGTGACATCGCTTCTCTATCAAGACGGTTATATTCGAGTCATTGATGATATCTACAATGCCAATTTAAGCCCCTGTTACATTGAATTACTCGAACAGCTTCAGGTTCGGGCTAGCTTAGTCGCCCCTATTTTACAAGGGAAAAAGCTTTGGGGATTGCTGGTTGTCCATCACTGTTCGGAAGTGCGACAATGGCAGCAACAGGAAATTGAATGTGTCAGAAAACTTAGCATTCAGTTAAGCATGGCAATTCAGCAAGCGGCATTGTTTGAGCAAGTCTCGGCTGAACTCAAGGAACGCCAAGCCGCTGAAGCCGCCTTGCGAGAGTCGGAAACAAACTTGAAGGAGAAAGCTACCCAGCTTGAAAAAACTCTGCGTGAACTTAAACAGACTCAACTTAAACTGATTCAAAATGAAAAGATGTCGAGTTTGGGACAGTTAGTGGCAGGGATTGCTCATGAAATCAATAATCCGATTACGTTTATCTCTGGGAATATTGATCATGCCAATCAATATGCTCAAGATTTATTGGATTTAGTGCAACTCTATGAACAGCACTATCCTCAACCTGCACCGGAAATTGAAACCTTAACTGAGGACATTGATATCGACTTTCTCAGAGAAGATTTCCCCAAACTTCTGAGTTCCATGCAATTCGGGGTTAACCGTCTGGAAACGTTAGTTGGTAGCCTCAAGAATTTCTCGCGCCTAGATGAAGCTGAACGCAAATGCATGGATGTTGAACAAGGGATGGAGAATACGCTGTTAATTTTGCAGCACCGCTTAAAGCCGGACGCTTCTAATATCCAAGTGGTTAAAGACTATGGCAATATTCCCCCTGTGGACTGTTATCCAGGACAACTCAATCAAGTCTTTATGAATTTGCTGAATAATGCCATTGATGCTCTAAATTCCGAGGATAAACAAGCGGATAAGGATAAGGATGCGGCATCGACAGAACTCTCTTTTCCTTATCATGCTCCCACGCCGACGATATGGATTCGGACTGAATTATCGGATCGCAACTCTGTATTGATTCACATTGCTGATAATGGTTGTGGCATTCCTGAACAAATCAAGGAACAAATTTTCGACCCATTTTTTACCACAAAACCTGTAGGAGAAGGCACAGGGTTAGGCTTGTCGATCAGCTATCAAATTGTCGTAGACAAACATGGAGGAAATTTATCTTGTATCTCCGCACCCGGATGCGGTACAGAGTTTGTGGTGGAAATCCCCTTCAATTGTGAATGTTAGTCTGACCCCACCCTAACCCTCCCCTTATCAAGGGGAGGAAGGAGGAAGGAGGAAACTCTAATGGCAATAGTTGGCAGGTTAACGTTAACGATATTGAACGCACCCCAGCCCGTAGGGTGGGTTAGGCGGAACTCAAATAGAGGCAATAACCTTATAATTTTCCTATCCGCCGTAACCCACCAATAATCCTAACTTAGGCTTGCTCGGGCGATCGGGCAGGACCAAAGTTATCCGGTAGATCCTCCAAGCTACACCGCAATTCTCGACACAACGCTTTGATCTGGGGAACGTTGAACGTGGCTGGGTAGGCTCCTCTTTCCCAGTTACTAATAGTTTTAGTTGATACGCCAATTCGCCGAGCCAACTCCTCTTGAGTGAGACCAACCGCTTCTCGCAACTGCTTTAACGGCGATTCGCCACCGTCTAAATCTGATCTGTTTTTCTGGGGCATAGCAAAAATTACTAGAAACAGTTACTTGACAAACGCAACTAGAAACTGTTTCTATAAAGGAAGAACAGCAATAGGCGGATAAACCTGTGTCCCTGTCGGGTAAGCAGGGAACTAACGCCCCTCTCCTTCCAGGCAAAAGGCTGGGAGAGAAAAGTGCCAATGTCTATCCAAACCATACATACATCAGGAAAACCCATGAAACAACCTAACTGATCTATCCGGCAAATCCGAAGTCGATAACTTACTCCAGTTCACAGGCGAATCAGATGTTACCCTGACTCGACATCGATTCCCTCAAATGCCTCAATCAGTTCATCGAGAGTGCATTGATAAGCTTGACACAAACGCTTGATCTCAGACGGTGTGCCTCGCGGTAGAGACGTTCGAGCTTCCCATTTGGCAATGGTTGAAGGACTTTTTCCAATCGATATCGCAAAATTAACCTGAGTCAAACCTGTACGCTGACGCAAATCCGCTGGCGTGAGACGCTTTCCACTTTCTTGGGGCATATTGTAATTCATGACTTGTAAAGCATGGCTAGTTATGCTTTACTGGTCATAATCCAAAAAACCATAGAGGGCAGAGAATATTCTAACTGCCCTTCCATCTGTTCGTTCTTTTTCCTATAAAATTCCATGAAACATACTGATTGGCTACGCCTTCAAACCGAAGGTGAAAAACTGTGCGCCCTTCTCAGACAACACCATTATCAATGCTTCAAACAACCCCACCGCTTGTCCTGGAAAATTAATCAAGACGGCAAAACCTACCTTCTGACTTGGTTACCCGTACCCGTGGATGACTGGGGTTTACTCCCCAACGACACCACCTCAGCACGTCGAACTCTCTGGCAGCTAATTCAAAGAATCCTTAACATTATCCGAGGTAACGAAGCAACGAATCAAGCCATTCCCTCATCCGCCGACTTGACTCGTCCTTGGGCAATTGTCCGCCTCCTTCCCAACGCCCAACGCTATACTATCGCCCGATTTCACAATCGCCAAGATGTTCAAGACTACATACGATTTCTCAATCGCTTCGTTCCCACCGCAGAATTTGAACTCCTATTTGATGTTTCTCCAAAACAACTATGACGATTTTATTTCGCCGCATCAAACCCCAATCATTTCCAATCACCATCGATCTCATTGCTCAATTTCTGGACATTCCCAAATCGATGATTTTGCGAGCAGAACCCTGGGCTTATATTATTTTTGTTCATCGCCGCGACAAAGGTGGCCAATTTATCAGTTATCGAAAACTCAAACTCACCGATTGAGGCAATAATTGCCTTAATTAAAAAAACCAAAACCTTGGACGAACTATGGCAGCTAGGATTGTGGATTCGACAAGAATGCCGAAAATTTAACTATACTCAACCCGTTGTCGAATATCTACGTTCTGTCTGGGCAAAACAGCGAGACGATTTGCGAAGCTTGGCACACGTCAGATAGCAGTTCGTTTGACATCAGGGGGAATTATCCTGACAGAAAAGTCTCTCACTTGTAAATGCTTAACATCGAGAACCGCGATACGTTCAACTCCATCAGGTGCGAGACAATCCAATATCCTCCGTCTAAAATCGAGTAAGCCACGTTTACTCCCATGCAAAATAATGCTAGATATTATATCTCAACCTTGCCATGGCGCGTCTGGAACATGATCCCCGTCCCCTGTCTTGAGGAACTTTAACAGTGAAACTGCACTGGTTACTTCCCAGTTTTCTCAGCTTTTTTTTGCTCTCCTTGCCAGCGCAAGCCGCGAGATTACTCTCCTGGCGCTTTGATGTGAATCAAAATCAACTCGTCTTTACTACCGATGAAGGAGTACAACCCAGAGGGCAATTTCTTGCCAATCCCAACCGCCTGGTGATTGATTTGCCCGGTATCCCCCTGGAGAATGCCAAATTAGAACAATTAGTTGGTGGTGCAGTGCGGGTGGTGCGTGTCAGTCAATTGAACCCCCAAACCACACGCTTGGTGATTGAGTTTAATCCAGGTTATACGATTAATCCCCAACAGGTTCTATTCAAGGGATTCTCCCCTCGCATGTGGACAGTGCAGTTACCACCACCGCAACGAGTTGTCCAATTAACCACACCCACCCCTCTACCGCCGCAAAATCCCGTCATATCCCCGACAACCAGCAATCCTCCCTTCAATCTGTCCCAAGTTCCCAACCGCCGCATTGTGGTTATGGTTGATCCCGGACATGGGGGAAAAGATCCCGGTGCAGTTGGGTTAAATGGATTGCGGGAAAAGGATGTGATTTTGCCTATTTCTCAACAAGTTGCCGCTATTTTACAGCAACAAGGGATTCAAGTCATTCTCACCCGAACCAGCGATTATTTTGTAGACTTAGCACCCCGCGTGGAGATGGCAAAACAAGCCCAAGCGGATTTATTTGTGAGTATCCATGCGAATGCTGTTGGTCGCCGTCCTGATGTGAATGGATTAGAAACCTATTATTACTCAAACGGGCAGCGTCTAGCTCAAACCATTCATAATAGTATTTTACAGAGAATTCAGATTCGCGATCGCGGCGTGAAACAAGCCCGATTTTACGTGCTGCGGAATAACCCTATCCCTGCCGTTCTCGTGGAAGTTGGATTTGTTACCGGACGAGACGATAACCCACGCCTAGGGACACCCGAATATCAGAGCCAAATGGCAGGCGCGATCGCACAGGGTATCTTACAATATATTCGACAGAATCCATGAATAAATTGTCGGGGCGGGTTTAGCCACTTAATTGTGCTATTGACCGATAAGCTTTCAACAAAACCCGCCCTCCCTAACCTAGTGCCATCTACCATCCGCCTTTCTTCTAAGGCAACCAAAAATCAGGTAATACTGTCTTCCCCCAATCCCGCATCGTTTTATTAATCATCCGCCCCATTTGAATATGAGGTTCATCCGGTTCAACCGGAATAATCGTTGCCTTATTTCCGTACCCAAAACGGTCAATTATCAAATTTGCCGCCTCTAAACCCGTCACATACGCCTTCTCCTGTGACCAAGAACCGTGATTCGTAACAATCCAATCCCCACTCATAAACACATTATTAATCGGAGTGGTCGCTGGCAGCAAATACTGATAACTTCCCGGTGCAAAATGCGTTACTCCTTGCGGTACACGAATCACACTGCTATCAATAACCTTGGCATCCCCAAACTCTGGCACACAAGTGGCTAAATCTCGATGAACCTTTGCCACAATTTGCTCATCACTCATTGGCAATAACTGATTCGCATGATAAAAATCCGCTTCAATGACACTTCCCGGTTCATACGCATATTCATCATGCAACGCATTCAAATCAAAAAATGTCCACCCCGTCGTCGGATCAAAGCCAAAACAAGCATTAGACGGATTCCGCAGAATAACTTTTCGGTCAAACCATAACCGGGTTGCCAGAACATCAATTGCGCCTAAGTTTCTCAAATTCCGGAATTCCGAATAGGGTTGCAAGCTACTACTCGCGCTCACAATTTTTTTCATGCCATTAACACTAACGGCAAAAATAACCGCATCGGCTTCAAAGATATCCTCACCACAGACAACCGCTTTAGCCTTACCCCTATCGTCCAAGAGAATATCATTCACCCGCTTATTCGTCAGCACTCGTCCCCCGGCTTTCTCAATCCGTTCCACCCAGGGTTTAAAAATCATCTCTGCCACCGTTCCCCGACACCAGACAACATCAAAATTAGGTTGGTGAGCCAAAATGAAGTAATAGAGCATTCCTAGGGCGGCAGCGGCTGAACATTGCTCACCGGGGGCAAATAACCCCACCAACAGCATCGGTTCAAAGGAATCCCGATATAATCGGGCAGAGACACCAAACTGTTTAAAGAGTTCGCGGGCAGTTACCTGATCATAACGTCGCCATGCTTGATCAGAATTATCAAAATCAATCAGAGCATACAACAGAGGTAAAGCCGAAAGCCTGTCAATCAGAGGTAAGCGTCTAAAGTTGGGATAGAGAAAGGTTCCCAATGGGGTAGGAAGCGGGAACTCATTCTGAAACAGAGGCGATTCGACTTCTAACCCAGCGGGAGAATATTGGGAGGAATGGGTAAAAGGTGTGAAGGGTTGAAGTCCCAATTCGTTAACCAGGCGAAAGATATTGCGATAGGGATACCAGAACCCATGAATACCCCCCTCGACTGAACGCCCGCCAGAGGTTTTCCATCCAGCCACCAATCCACCAGGATAGGGGGTGGCTTCTAGAAGAGTAACATCGTAGTTTTGTTGGGCAAGATGATGAGTTGCACCTAAACCTGCCCATCCTGCACCAACAACGACTATCCGCTTTTGTGCTGACGCTTCTGACATCCTTAACCTCGTGATTGTTTCCTTTTTTAGGATGCCATGATTGGTCTAGCCAAGTCAGCCCAACTCTGCCTTAAACTCTAGAACAGTTTTCCAGATATGAAATTGGAAAGGTGAGGGGCCACAGAACAGTGGCAACGATAAAAACTATCCGACACCGAGTTTTTTGCTCAGCCGATAAATTCGTCTCTTTCTGGAATGCATTCAACCAGTTCAGGCAAAACAATCCAGCGATTAACAGGTAAATGGTGAGAAGTACTAACATTATAATCATAGTCTTGAGTGAGGTTGACTTATCTATTCCAAGTGATGATTGAGCAAATTAGCTTTTAAACTCCAGCAGTTTACCAAACAAGTTTTGACAATCGGCAAGTTTGTACTGAACCGGTATCAGGTTGCCCTAGTAATTACATCATTAAGCATACACATCAATACCTTTTCCCAAAGAAGGGTTGAATGTGCCTCTATCTAAAGAAAGAGTTTTCAGAAAAGTCCAACAGGAAAGCTGCTTTAGGTAACATTCGCTACCTATATCCCCCTTTTGTGATGAAGGACAGGTATGAAGAGAGGTTAAGTAGTCATACAAATAAAGTTGAGTAGGAGGACAAGAGAACAGGTAACATGGAACGGGGAACAGTAAGGAGGATGCAACACAACTTGGTATCAGATCCCCTTAGATCTCGTCCCCCTCTTAGATCCCCCTCTTCCCTTGTCGATCCCCCATCCCTCCCCCGTAAAAAGGGGGGGACCCGTTGTTGCGTCGCTTTTTTTTACATGGGGAAGCCAATACTACACCGTAGGGGGAGGATTCAATTACACTCTCCTT